>CAYONE010000010.1:0-67564 GCA_964405245.1 uncultured Paludibacter sp. | reverse complement strand
CGGTAACGTCGATGGTACTGCGTGTTGTGGGAGAGTAGATAGCTGCCGTTTTTTAGAATCCCCGATTACAGAAATGTAGTTGGG
Source organism: uncultured Paludibacter sp. (assembly GCA_964405245.1). GTDB lineage: Bacteria > Bacteroidota > Bacteroidia > Bacteroidales > Paludibacteraceae > Paludibacter. The sequence continues at coordinate 67,480 of CAYONE010000010.1, read as the reverse complement.
GATTTTTGTTGTGTCAGATATCGATTTTTTTTTTGATTTATTTTATGGTTAATATTGAAAATCAATTAATTGAAAAATATTTATTATTACTACAATGATGTTGATTAATTTCTCAAAATAAAATCCCGTATCCGATTTTTTAGCAGATACGGGAATAATTTATAGTTGATATTTTAATTGTATAACATTTGTTAATTTTAGAAAACTACATATCCCATTGTTCGCAGGAGGAAATCAAATCGTCAAAAGTCTTAATTTTTGATTTTTCCTGAACATCTGCAATTTGCTTTTCTACTGCCTCATTGTAGCTTTCTTCCTTTACATCACGTATTACACCCACTGCAATTGGGAATTCTGGCGCTTGCATCAAGGCAAGTTTCATTTGAATAGTATAATCGTCGGTATGGGCATCATGAATAAGAATGTCAGATTCTGTTATTCCATTCTCGCCAATAGTTACAACTTGAAGATTAAATTTTTTATCGAGAATTAAACCCTTGTCATTGTTTTTACCAAAAATTAGAGGTTTACCATGCTCAAGTATAACAAGTCGGTCATAACGCGAATCTTTTTCCGATAGCCATCCATGAGCTCCATCGTTAAAAATTACACAGTTTACCAAACACTCAACAACTGAAGTCCCTTTGTGTTTTGCAGCTGCATGCATGGTCATTTGCGAAGATTTCAAATCTACATCTAACAAACGACCGAAAAAAGTACCTCTAGAGCCTATAGTCAGCTCTGCAGGACGAAACGGACGTTCGGTAGTTCCGAAAGGAGATGATTTTGTTACGAAATTTTTGGGTGTAGTAGGTGAGTATTGTCCTTTTGTTAGACCATAAATCTGATTGTTAAACAATAGAACGTTTATATCGATATTTCGCCTAACGCTGTGAATGAAGTGATTCCCACCTATTGCAAGACAATCGCCATCGCCGGTAATTTGCCATACTGTAAGCTTTGGATTCGCCACTTTTACACCGGTAGCTACAGCAGCACCTCTACCATGTATGGTATGAAAACCATAGCCTGAAATATAATAGGGTAAGCGCGACGAGCAACCGATTCCGGAAATCACTACTGTTTCGTTGGGAGAAACGCCCAATTCGGCCATTACTTTCTGTAAAGTATTGAGCACAGCATAATCGCCACAGCCGGGACACCAGCGAACATATTGGTCACTTTTAAAGTCTTTGGCTGTATATTGTTGAATAAGAGCTGTATCCATGATATTTTTTAATATTGTATTTGTATTTTTTGTTGAAAAATTAAAAACCGTCTAAATATTTTTTGCTGAAAAAAGAAGAAGTTTGTTTTATACTTTAGATAAAAATTCTTCTAGTTCAGATACTGTAAATGGTTGTCCCTGAACCTTGTTGTATTGCAAATATTCGCCGGGTACTTTTGACCGTAAATAGGTTGCAAACTGCCCCATATTCAACTCACAAATCACACGGTTCTTAAATTTGTTCAAAACATCAGATGTGTTTTTTGGCAGGGGATTAATGTAATTGAAATGTGCCAACGCAATTTTTTTACCAGCTTTATTCAAATTATTTACAGCACTTATCATGTGCCCATGTGTACTTCCCCAACTTATCACGAGTGTTTCGGCAGTTTCATCGCCTTCAATTGTAAGTTCAGGAATTTTATTGCTGATATAATCAATTTTTTCCTGACGCGTATTTACCATTTTTTCATGATTATGCGGGTCGGTAGAAATTGCTCCTGTTGTGTAATCTTTTTCAAGTCCGCCGTTTCTGTGATTAAATCCTGGTATGCCGGGAATACTCCAGTAGCGAACTTTTGAAACTTCATCGCGCGCTGTAACTTTTAAACCTTCCATTCCTGCTTCAGCAAAATGTGGTTTAATTTCAGTCAGTTCATCCAATTTTGGAAGCTTCCAAAGAGAGGTGCCGTTTGCCAAAAAACCGTCTGTAAGTAAAATTACCGGTGTCATGTGTTCCAATGCAATTTTTGCAGCCATAAATGCGTAATGAAAGCAATTTGCGGGAGTTGATGCAGCTATAACAACGGCAGGACTTTCTCCATTACGTCCATATAATGCCTGTAGCAAGTCGGTTTGTTCTGTTTTTGTTGGTAATCCTGTTGATGGACCACCGCGCATTACATCAATAATAACCAAAGGCAATTCAGCCATTACGGCTAAACCTATAGCTTCAGATTTGAGAGCAAGGCCTGGACCTGATGTGCTTGTGGCTGCTAATGCACCTGCAAATGAAGCTCCAAGAGCTGTGGTTATACCTGCAATTTCATCTTCGGCCTGTATTACTTTTACTCCCAAATCTTTACGTAATGAGAGTTCCTGCATTATTTCAGATGCAGGCGTTATCGGATAACTTCCAAGGAAAAGTTCCAGATTTGCTTTTTTTGCTGCCGCAATAAGTCCCCATGCTGAAGCTTTGTTGCCGCTTATACTCGTATAGCGTCCTTTTGGCGTTTCGTGTGATTTATCAATCTGAAAACGTACAACCGATAAATGAAGGTTATGTCCGTAATTATAACCATCGGTAAGTACTTTTATGTTGGCTTCGAGAACTGTAGGTTTCTTGCTGAATTTGTTTTGTAAAAAATGAATTGCCTGATCAATCGGACGATTAAAAAGCCAGCAAATCAGACCAAGTGCAAACATATTTTTACTGCGAAGTACAGTTTTATTATCAAATCCAAAATCTTTCAGACTTTCCTGAGTTAGATTTGAAAGCGGAGCGGGGATAAGTTGTACTGTTTCTGATATTTTTAGCTCCTCAAATGGATTGTCAGAGCTAAATCCCGCTTTTTCCAAGTCCGACTTTTGGAAAGAATCAACATCGAATATCAATATCCCGTTTTTCTTGATTCCGTTAGCATTTACTTTCAGGGCAGCAGGATTCATTGAAACAAGTACATCAGCATCGTCGCCAGGTGTGTAAATTTTGCTTGCACCTAAATGAACCTGAAAACCTGAAACTCCACCTAAGGTGCCCTGAGGAGCACGTATTTCCGATGGAAAATCAGGGAAAGTAGATATTTCGTTTCCAAGAATTGCTGATAAGTTCGAAAATAATGTGCCCGTGAGCTGCATTCCATCGCCGGAGTCTCCGGAGAATCTTACCACTACATTTTCGAGCTCAGTTTTATTTATATCGCTCATTATCTTATAAATTAATTGTTGTTTTTTATGTTGTTTTTCAGGAATTTTTTTTTATTCAGTTTAGTTAGTTTTAACTTTCAAAGTTTTAGTGTTTCAAAGTTTCAGTGTCTCAAATTCTTTTATATTGAACATCCACCAATCACCAATCACCAATCACCTTCCACCATTTACCAATAACAATTAAAACTCAGCATTGTTCGGTGTGCGTGGGAAAGGAATAACATCTCTGATATTAGCCATACCTGTAACAAATAAAAGAAGTCGTTCAAATCCTAAACCAAAACCTGCATGAGGAGCTGTGCCAAATTTTCTGGTATCGAGATACCACCAGATATCTTTTTCAGGAACCCCCATTTCTTCGGCCCTGTTTTTTAGTTTAGTATAGTCTTCTTCTCGTTGTGAACCGCCTATAATTTCACCAATCTTCGGAAACAGTACATCCATAGCGCGTACTGTTTTGCCATCATCGTTTTGTTTCATATAAAACGATTTTATTTCTTTTGGATAATCGGTAAGTATAACAGGTTTTTTGAAATGTTGTTCAACCAAGTATCTTTCGTGTTCTGATTGCAAGTCTGTACCCCAACCTACAGGAAATTCAAATTTATATCCTTTTGCTACAGCATCTTCAAGAATTGCAATACCTTCAGTATATGTCAGACGTTTAAAATCGTTATTTACCACAAAGTTTAAGCGGTCGAACAATTCTTTGTCGTACATATTGCAAAGGAATTCAAGATCATCTTTACAATTATCAAGAGCCCAACGAATACAGAATTGAATAAAATCCTGTGCAAGTTGCATATTTTCTTCAATTTCGTTGAATGCTACTTCTGGTTCTATCATCCAGAATTCTGATAAATGGCGTGGAGTGTTAGAGTTCTCGGCACGAAAAGTAGGTCCGAAAGTATATATAGCGCCTAAAGCCATGGCTGCAAGTTCTCCTTCGAGTTGTCCTGAAACAGTCAGACTTGCCTGTTTGCCGAAAAAGTCGTTATCATAAATTATTGAACCACTCTCATCTTTTTTCAAATCGTACATGTTGAGTGTAGTAACCTGAAACATTTGTCCGGCGCCTTCACAGTCCGATCCGGTAATAATGGGAGTGTGGAAATAGTAGAATCCCTTTTGATGAAAAAAAGTATGGATTGCTATTGCCATTTCATGACGAATACGGAAAACTGCTCCAAAAGTGTTAGTTCTTGGGCGTAAATGTGCAATTTCGCGTAAAAATTCGAGAGTATGTCCTTTTTTTTGCAGCGGATAAGTTTCGGGATCGGCAGTTCCGTAAATTTCAATTTTTGTAGCGTGAATTTCTACGGTTTGTCCTTTTCCCATCGACTCAACCAGATTTCCTGTTACATTTATACAAGCTCCGGTGGTAATGGGTTTCAAAAACTCTTCACCAAAATTTTGATTGTCGGCTACAATTTGTATATTATTAATTGTCGAACCATCATTCAAGGCAATAAAACTAATATTTTTATTTCCGCGACGGGTTCGAACCCATCCTTTCACGTTTATTTCTGAACCAAAATCTGTTCTTTTTAATGCTTCTTTAATTACTGTTCGTATCATATTTTTATTTTAAGTATTCACTACCAATTTATTTTGGGATACAAAATTACTAAATTTTACTGAATAAAAAACCCAGAAAAACAAAAGCACCTGAACTTAAAGTTTTCAGGTGCCTCCATTGTATTTTAATTATATTTCAGGTTTAATTTTAATCTCTTTTTTAAGAAGTCATTCTGTAAAAAACTATTTTTTCGATAGTTTATCATTGTTTCCAATCATACTCATGGCACAACGGAAGCCGATATCGCTGGTTGATTGATCCTGAGAGAGATAACGACGGGTTGATGGATTCAACCAAAAAGCTCTGTCTTTCCACGAACCTCCTTTGTAAACCCGTGTACGATCATCAATTTTTGGGCGAAGAATATCAGTAATATCGGTTGTGTCTCTTCTGTTCAATTTTGGATTATTAAGTGAAAAATGCAGTTGAGATTCGGCATCGCCATCTCGATAATTACGAACATCATCACCTTCTTTAACTTCAGTGGCAATTCTGCCATATTCATCTATTTTATATATTGGCTTGCCAAGGCTGTCAACACCTAATTCAATTGGAGTAAGATACATATTTCCTCTAAAAGAGTTGTATTCGGCTACTTCATCGTAAGACGTGGATCGATAAACATCGAGTACCCATTCGTTTACATTGCCTGCCATATTGTACAGTCCAAAATCGTTAGGATAATAAGCATCAACAGGAGCAGTGATTGTGGCTTTGTCATTAAGATTTCCTGAAGGCCCCATCATGTCGCCACGTCCACGTACGAAGTTTGCTTGCATTAATCCAAGTTGTTTTTTCTGAGTATTACGTGTGTGCGAGCCTTTCCACGGATATATCTTCCCGTCAGGAATAATTCCTTCTTCATTGGCAGAAAGCGCAAAAGCAGCAAATTCCCATTCTGCCTCGGTAGGTAAACGAAATTCTGAAAAAAGAATTCCATCAGAAATATCTGCTTTTCTTGCATAACCGAACAGATCTGTTAAGTCTTTTCTTCCGGTTTCGGGTTGATAATTATCCTGTAAAAGATATTTTTGAGTGTTAAACACAAAAATCGATGTTATTGAGTCTTTGTTCAATGATTCAACCATGGTAAAGTCAGGTGCAGCAATAATTCCTGCGTTAACAAGTGCCATTTCATTTACCCTGTCAGTACGCCAGGTACAATAGTCCATAGCCTGTTCCCAACTCACTCCCACAATTGGATATTGATCAAAAGCGGGATGTTTAAAATAGTTTTGAAGGTAAGGTTCGTTATATGCAAGTTCTTCCCGCCATACCTTTTCATTGGGTTGTGCTTTTTTTACCAAATCGGGAGCTGCTTTGCCGAAAACAACTTTGAGCCAGTTTGTATATTCGCGCCAGTCAATATTGCGAATTTCATACTGGTCCATAAAAAATGAACTGACAGTTATACGACGTCGACGATTGTCGCGAGGGGCAGTAACAAATTCACCCTTTTCTCCAATAGTATAAGATCCACCTTCTATGGCAACCATACCCGGAGGAGTTTTCAGTTTGTAATTATTCTTTACGATAAACCCTGTACCTTCTTTATCGTTATATTTCCATCCTGTAACACGCGATATGCTTTCGTCGTTACTCGCGCAGCTTGCTACAACAAATAAAGTTGCAATAAGAACTGTCTGTGGAATAAATTTGATTTTCATGTGCGATATGTGAATATTAATTATCAGCTTTATTAATATGAAGAAGTGCAAAAGTAATCAATTTTCCTTGTAAATATTGCAATGCTACTTTTTTTTTGTGTTTAAATTCATAACATTCTGCTTATTATAACTCAATATTTTAAGGATGTGTATATAAAAACGAAAAAAAAATTATCTTATTGCATTTTTTATTATTTTGCGTAAATTTGCGGATACATCAAAATTCAATTGTTACCTTTATTTTGCCGGATTTATCAAATGTGAAATTAATATGGTTTACCAGATTAAACTAAATAACAGGTTAATAGATTTAACAACGCCTGGGGTTATGGGTATTGTTAATGTTACGCCTGATTCGTTTTACAAAGCAAGTCGGTTTGTTCATGACGCTTCAATTCTGAAAACCGTAGAGAAAATGCTTGAAGATGGAGCAACAATAATTGATGTGGGCGGTTACTCTACCAGGCCGGGAGCTGATGTGATTTCGGTTGATGAGGAGTTAAAGCGATTGTCGGATGGTGTTGAAGTTATTTTGAAGAAATTTCCGGATGTTTTTATATCGGTTGATACTTTCAGAGCAAGTGTGGCGAGACAAATGGTAAATAACTATGGGGTTGCAATTATAAACGACATAAGCGGTGGAACGCTCGATAACTTAATGTTCGAAACCATTGCCGATATTCAGGTGGCTTATGTGCTTATGCATACACGCGGTACACCAGCAAATATGCAAACGCTTACAGAATATGAAAATGTGGTTTCAGAAGTGATGCAATTTCTCGAAAAACGATTAGCTCAGTTACGCTTATTTGGTGTTTCGGATGTTCTGGTTGATCCCGGATTCGGATTTGCTAAAACAGTTGAGCAGAATTTTGAGTTACTCAGCAAACTTTCGTATTTACAACAGTTGAATGCGCCAATACTTGTAGGTTTATCGCGTAAATCGATGCTTTATAAAACTCTAAACACCGATGCAATAAATGCACTTAATGCAACAACTTCAGCTAATATGCTTGCTTTAACCGGAGGAGCATCAATATTAAGAGTTCACGATGTAAAAGAAGCCGTTGAAGCTATCAAGATTTTTAAAATGTACCAATTGTAGTTAAAAGAAGATTTTGTTTGCGGAATGTGCCAATGTGCCAATAAGATAATGTGCCAATGTGCCAAACATAGTGAAGCGAAGATTCCGTATGCGGAATGAGAAAATTTGCCAACAAGCAAATTTGCCAATGAGACGAGGAAGCATCAAACATTGTAAAATTGAAACATTGTACGGACAAGTCATGACTTATCTCCAGAACACGAAACACTAAACACGAAACAATAAATATAAATGGGTTTTCAGATAGGAATTAAAGACATAATTGATATAATACTGGTAGCATTTTTATTGTATCAGACTTTCAAATTGTTGAAACGAAGTGGTGCAATAAATGTGTTCTTTGGTATTATGGGTTTTGTTATAATATGGTTTTTGGTTACACATGTTTTCCGAATGGAATTGCTGGGAGCTATATTCGACAGAATCATCAGTGTGGGAGCGTTTGCACTTATTGTATTATTTCAGGATGAAATTCGTCGGTTTTTTTCCCGTTTAGGCTCAAAACGTCGCTCAAAGCTAATGTCATTTTTTAAAAAGTTTTTTGGCGATGTTAAATCGGATAAAGCAGGGGGCGATTTTTATATTGTACAAATTGTGCTTGCTTGTAAATATATTTCAAAATCAGGCAATGGTGCGTTGATTGTACTTACCCGCGAAAACGATCTTGAATTTTATACAAACTCCGGCGAAATTATCAATGCCAATATCAATTCACGATTGATTGAGAATATATTTTTCAAAAACAGCCCACTGCACGATGGCGCGTTAATAATTAACAAAAACAAACTTAAAGCTGCTGCATGTATTTTGCCCGTTTCGCGTAATCAGGCAATACCCAAGCGACTTGGGCTGCGCCACAGAGCTGCATTGGGTATTACCGAACAAACCGATGCCATTGCCATTATAGTTTCCGAAGAAACCGGTCATATTTCATGGGCAATAAACGGCGAACTCACCACCAACGTTAAAGCTGAACAGCTTGAACATTTTTTGTCTGAAAATGTGATAATATAAATTGATGAATTTAATGTAATTAAGAGATCTGCTGAGAACAAACTTTGTTCCCCAAAATGCTACAGGTACAGCCTGTTCAAACAGGTGATCGCCATCCGAGGTATTACCACTATTATCTTGAATACCTTCTGATCTGTTCCCATTAAACACAGCTATTTTTTTTCCGTTACGTGATTTAACTAAAGAACCTGAAAATGTACTGCCTAAATCTGTTTTTGCCTGAACCTGATAACTTTGACCCTTTTTTAATGAAATGGAATAAGTTTGATCTTTAATCATACTGCCTCCTGTATTCCATGTCGGTGTTATATCAACAGTAGTATTATCTTCAGTCGCAATAATTAGAAATTCAGGCGGATAACTTTGTTTTTTAGATGAGTTAGGATAAGTCTGTATCATATACTCATCCAACAAAGCATTTATAGGAAGAACTCCGGTAACATCAAATAATTGTGATACATAGTTATTCGCAAACAATGAAATTGTATCTGTAGAAGTAATCAGCAATGATTTGTTTTCTACAACTTCTGAACTTGTAACATAGCATTGAGTGTTCGGAGTTAAGTTGGGCGAAAGTTTATTAAGTCCGGGATTAAGTGTTGCAGTAGCTATATAACCAGTATTGATATTTTTAATTGTTAATGTACAAGCTCTTTTCGCAGACACATTGATACTCAGTTCTGGTGTTTTTTCATTCGCCATAAACGACAACCAAAATTCAGTACCCTCAGTAGTAGGGGACTGACAAAAAACAGAAGGTGCAATAATACAACCAAATATTATTGCTACAAAAATTATTTTAAACTTATCGTTCATGGCAATAGAAAATTTAAAATTAAAGTATTGTAAATTCCACCCTCCTGTTGGCAGCTCTGCCTTCTTCAGTATCGTTTGTATCGCAAGGTTCAGACTCTCCCTTTCCTTCAAAACTGATACGTTTGGCAGGGATACCTTTTTCAACTATATAATTTCTTACTGATTTTGCTCTTTCTTCCGAGAGCTTTTGATTCGATTCTACAGAACCTACATTATCAGTATGACCAGTTATTTTAATCGAAATTTCAGGATTTTCTGTCAGGAAATTGTAAAGGTCCTCAAGTGCCTGATCTGATTCAGGTAAAATCTTTGTTTTATTAAATGCAAAGAAAACATTTTTCAAAACTACTTTCACTCCTTGTTTCGCTTTTTGCAAAGATATAATTATTGTGTCTTTTACAAAAACAATTTTTTCATCATAAGGTAAGTAGCCCGCAGTAGTTATATGCGAAATATATGTTCCCTGTTTTAAATCGGTTTTGAAAACGCCATTAGTTTCATTTGAAACGCCTTTGATAAACTGATACATTTTCATCTTTTTTAAACAATTCAATATTTGCTGAAATGCGGGATTTTGTGTCGTTATCGATAATTACACCTATTAGTTTTGGAGTTTCCACCACAGGTGCCGGTTCCGTTTTTCGTTGAACTACCACAGGACGCGAAGTACTTACAGGACGCTGAGGTTTAGCCTTTTTCTTTGGGATTTCATATAAAACGGCAAATTTAATTCCGGCATAAATTGGTTTTAAATTATGACTTGCAAATTGATTTGAGCCAAGAACTGAATTCAGATTACTTATTAACGGAGTCTCATCGCTTTCAAAATCCGGTATGATTGTGTTTGTAGTATGGTTTTTACTGTAATTGTTTATGTTTAGCAATCCATAATCAACAAAAACTGAAGCGCGATAGTGTAAGCTTTCTCTAAATGTTTTTGGACGTGGACGTTGACCTCGACGTAATTTCCTTGGTTTTACCGCAAGCCATTCATCCAGATTTACTCCAAACTCGGCTGTGGCAGCTACATTCACGTTGAAATCCAGACTACCATTCCCTTTCAGTTTGAAATCCGTGATATAATGATTTGGCATATCTGTTAAATCATCAATGAATTCGGTATCGCTTGCGTAGATTGATACATCGCTAAAAGATTTATACTGTCCAAACAAATTTAAACCTGTTTTTGCACCAATGATTGCGAAGTATCTTTTCCCAAAATCATAACTGAAAAGAACAGGAACATTTAAATAACCTGTTGTCCACTTTTCATTGAAATTGGAAAATATATAGTGATATGTCATTGTTGGGTACGGTAACAGCATTTGTCGTGAAAATGAATAATTATTTATCACAGATGTCGAAGTCAGATAATTGAATCCCAGTCCTGTGCCAATGTGTAATTTATTGAATTGTACTTCATATCCCAATCCTAATCCACCACCTAAACCTCCCAAATCTTTAAGATCGGAAACATCATTTTTAAAAATTGAGTATCCGGCTTCGCCGTAAATACTAAGATATTGCACAGGTGAAATGGTAGAATTCATCTGTTGTGAATAAACGGTTGTGAAACATACAACAAAAATTCCTGCAAGAAATATTTTAGAAATTGTGGTTTTCATGTCAATTATTTGATAACATTAAATTTAATAGTTTTGCGTTCTCCGTTATTTAACAGTACATCCATTAAAAAAATTCCCGATTCATTTGGTGTGGATACATAATCCGTTGTTTCGGAAATATTTGCAATACTATACGTTTTGCCTGTTAAATCTTTGAAGTAAACTTTTCCGGCACTTGTTACATTTAATTTCACTTGTGAAGATATTTTGGCAAAAGTTGATGCAATTACAATATCGTTATTGAATTTAAATATATTTTCATCAGCGGATTTATCTTCTAAATTTTTCTTACAAGTGCAAAGCTCTTTACCATCTGCCGTTTTTAATTTCACATAATAAATGTCGGTAGTATTAAAATCAGTTTTGTTCAGATAGATATACGAAGATGTTTCGTTGGTCATTAAAATATCATTTTTATACCACTGAAACCCTGTGAAATTATAACCGCCATTTTCTGAAGCATTTTTTACGGATAAGACATCATTCCAACGTTGCGTTAAAATGCGGTTAGCTGGATAATTAACAACAAAGTTGAGATTTAACGTATCTTCAGAACAATTTCCATGTACTATTATCTTTGCTGAATAATTTTTGGCAGGAACTGCCGATTCAGGAAGATGAATTTCAAAATACTTATCATTGGCATTGATTGTATTGTCTGTAAATCCATCGTTGTGTGCCGCATTATCAAATTTGACTTCGGCGCTCGTAACCGTTCCGGCAGATTGTTTTGAATAATATGCTTTGAATGTGCCTTCGGAAGCACAAATAAATTTTGAAACACTATCAATATTTATTTGGATTCTCTCAATATTTACTGTTATTGAAATACTGTCTCTTGCAAGTTGACCAGCACAAAGATTTGAACTTAATCTTTGAATAATTAAATAAGCATTATACAAACCCGGATTTGGATAATAGTGATAGATGTTTGTTAGGTTTTTTCCTGAAACTATAGGCGTTCCATCTCCAAAATTCCAGATTATATTTTCTGTTTCAAAGTTCATGTTACAACTATAGTGAATTGTATCCAGACTACATAATTGAACGTTTGAGCCTGGTGTATAATTTTCTCCGTTTATTAATACATATTGTTCGAGCGATTTTACAGCGCCTCCAACGGAGTATCCATAAGATTCGTTTTCACCTAATCCATATACATGTGCTATAACACCTGCACTTCCTTTTAATAAATATGAATCGTCGGCAAGAGTAGTTCTTGTATAAGAATAATCACTATTCCCTGTTACTGGTTGAAATGTGAGCAATTTGTTTCCAGTAGATTTGCCTGCCAGGGTTACATTTGCAATATTGGTGGTTAGTGTTACAATATTTATATAATGATTTGAAGTATAGGGTGTTTCATAGGTGCAGAAGTTAATATCCTTTATCATCTGTTCAATGGGATTAATCCAAATCATGGAAGGCCCTCCAAGTTTGTCAGTTGTGTCATACTTATGATTACTTACAAGGTAAAGATATACTGCGCAAGGACAGGAGGTTTCCAAATAACATGAAGGTTCTGAAGCGAGTAATTCAAGTTCAAGAGTTTGCCCGGACTTTATTACAGCTATTTCTACACCATTTTTTCGTACAGATGTATCATTATTTCGGGCAGTAATACAAACTTTATCTTCAGCACGGTTCATAGATTCTGTAATAACAAATTTAGTTCCCCAATACACTACCGGCATTGCCTGTTCAAACAAGTGATCTCCATCGTTTCCTCCACCATAGGGAATTGATTCCGACTGGTTTCCGTTAAAAACTGCAATTTTTTTTCCATCTCTTGCTTTTACAATAGAACCGGACAAATCGCTGTTTAATACACTGTATTCGGTTTGTACCTGATAGCTTTCACCTTTGTTCAGCGTTATAGTAAAGGGCTGGTTTGCGGGTTTCCCCATTGAAGTAATCCATGTAGGAGTAATGTCGATAACAGTATTATCTTCTGTTGCAACGATTAGAAATTCGGGCGAATATTGTTGCTTTTGAGAAGAGTTTTTATAAGTCTGAATCATATACTCGTCCTTTAAAGCTGTTGTGGGCAATATAGCTGCCACATCAAATACTTTTGCAACATAATTTGAAGCGAATAACGAAATTGTATCCGTTGAACTTATCAATAAAGATTTTTTTTCAATTACTTCCGAAGAGGTAACATAAGTTTCACTGACGGGAGTTAACGAAGATTGTATTTTGTTTAGCCCCGGAGTCAGGTTTACACTTGCTGAATATCCTGTGTTAATGTTTTTAATACTTAAAACACAAGCTCTCTTGGCAGAAACCATAATGCTTAATTCCGGAGATTTTTCATTTGTCATAAACGACAACCAAAATTCTGTGCCTTCAGTGGTTTGAGAAAATGTGGTGAAGTTATTAGCTGATAAAAAAAATATCAGAACTGAAATTCTGAAAAGAAATGATTGTTTTAAGTTGTGCATTTTTCAAGGTATTAATTGATTGTAAAGATGATAAAATACAAAAAAACATTTTTGATTATTTACGAATATGTAATGTAAAAGATGTATTTCGTCAGATAAAAGAGAAATAAATAAATCGATCAAAATTCTTTTAATTTAAACCAAAGCTGGCTTCAATTAGGAAGAATTTTTTACTCTTTGCAAAGTTTAAAATTATTTTATAAATAATTTTAAACTTGATGCAAAAACACAATATTCGTCAATTATTACACATAATTATTAAGTAAACTGATGAATTGATTTGCAAATAATTTTAATAAGTTAATTGGTTGTCTGATTTTTTTCTCACTGTTTACATATTGTTATTTCCCAATATGATTTGTTACTTTTGTATATTCTCTGCTGTATAAATCATGCATTTTATTAAGAACTCATTACATTTTCATCGTTTTGTATATGTGTTTCAATTATTTTCATTATGTTTGAACTCGTTTTTGTTATTTAAACTCAAAATTAATTATTTAATTATTCACTAATTTTAAACAAAAAAGGTATGAAAAAAATTATTACGCTTAAAGCAATGCTGATGGTTTTTGCCATAGTATTTTCAATGATTTCGATAAATGCTTATGCCGCTGACTTTACGCAGGGCAATATTGTGGTTGTACGTGTAGGCGATGGTAGCGCCACATTATCAAATGCATCTACTGCGGTTTTTCTCGAAGAATACACCACTGCCGGTGCATTAGTACAGACTATTGCAATTCCAACTTCAGGCGATTACAAATTGGCTACGTCCGGCTCAGCGACTTCCGAAGGCACTATTTCACTTTCACCTAATGGTAAATTGCTTACAATAGCCGGTTATGATGTTGCCCCTGGCACTGCAAGCATAGCGAGTACAACATCTGCAACTGTCGCCCGTAAAATTCTTGCAATTAACAAACTTGGAGGATATACAGCATTTACAACTTCCACTTTATTCAGTGGAAACAATATTCGTGGTGGCGTTTCTAATGCAAGTGGCGATTTTTGGGCAAATGGAGGTAATAGTGGAGTACAGTTCTTTAGTAAAGATGCATCAAATGCTGTTTCAAATACTGTAAATAATATCAGGGTATTAAATATTTTCAATGATCAACTTTATTTTTCTACAGGCTCCGGCACTTTAGGAATTTACAAAGTTGGAACAGGAACTCCAACAGCTACTGACCAAACCAGTACTATTCTTGTTGCAACAGGTACTAGTTCACCTTATGGATTTGCTTTTGATGCCGCTAATTCAGTATGTTATGTTGCTGATGATAGAACTAACGGAAACGGTGGTATTCAGAAATGGACTTCAACCGATGGAACTACATGGACGCTCGCTTATACTTTAAGTGTTGGCACTTCATTGGGTGCACGCGGTTTAACTGTGGATTGGACAGGTACAACCCCTACTATTTATGCGACAACAGCTCCATCAAGTGGTACTGCTGTTAATAAGATAGTTAAGATAACTGATACCGGTAGCGGAGCTACGGCATCTGATTTGATAACTACGGGAACTAACACCGTATTCAGAGGCGTTGCATTTGCACCATACACTGATCCAACTACTTCAACTCAAAATACAGCAAAAACAACTTGGACTTTGACTAACAATACCTTAAATTTCGAAGCATCTCCTGCAACTCAAATTGAAATTTACTCGGTAACAGGCAGCAAAATGGCAGTTTATGAACCTGCACAGCAAATTAACCTGAATCTTTCAAAAGGCGTGTACATTCTTAAAGTAAACAACACTGCCAAAAAAATCATGATTCAGTAAAAATCAGTATAAAATTTATATATCACAAAAAGGCTTCTGAAATTTTCAGAAGCCTTTTTGTGTTAAAAATGATAATAAACTTCAACAAATCAATGTATAGATTGTTCTAAAATTGTTAAACGAAAAAAAATTAAAAAGAATATGGGAAAAATATCGGAACAAGTTAAACCCGGAGTAGTAACGGGTACTGATGTGCAGTTAATTTTTGATATAGCTAAAGAGAATAAATTTGCGTTACCTGCCGTGAATGTAGTAGGATCGTCAACTGTTAATGCTGTACTTGAAGCAGCAAAAATTGCAAATGCCCCGGTTATTATTCAGTTTTCGAACGGGGGAGCTGTATTTAACGCTGGAAAAGGATTGAAACTCGAAGGACAACAGGCTGCCATTTTGGGTGCTGTAGCAGGTGCAAAGCATATTCATACACTTGCAGAAGCATATAATGTACGTGTAATTTTACATACCGACCACGCTGCTAAAAAACTATTACCGTGGATTGATGGGTTACTTGATGCAAGCGAAAAGAATTTTGCTGAAACAGGAAAACCTTTATTCAGTTCACACATGCTTGATTTATCGGAAGAGCCACTTTTGGAAAATATTGAAATCAGCAAAAAATATCTGGAACGCATGAGCAAGATAGGCATGACACTTGAAATAGAGTTAGGTATCACGGGTGGCGAAGAAGATGGAGTGGATAACAGTGCTGTTGACAACGCATTACTATATACTCAACCCGAAGATGTATATTATGCATATAGCGAATTAAGCAAAATCTCTCCAAATTTCACTATCGCTGCTTCGTTTGGTAACGTGCATGGCGTTTACAAACCAGGGAATGTTAAACTGCAGCCTGTGATTCTGAAAAATTCACAGGATTATATCAAAAAGAAAGATGGTTTAACGTTTGATAAACCTGTAAATTTTGTGTTTCACGGTGGTTCAGGTTCGTCGCACGAAGAAATTCGTGAAGCTATAAGTTATGGCGTTGTAAAAATGAATATCGATACCGATACTCAATGGGCATACTGGGATGGTGTTCGTCAGTTTGAAGCTAAAAACAGAGATTATTTACAAGGTCAGATTGGCAATCCTGATGGTAATGATAAACCCAATAAAAAGTTTTACGATCCGCGTGTTTGGATTCGGAAAGCGGAAGAGGCAGAAATTGCCCGACTTCAAATAGCTTTCGAGGATTTAAATGCCATCAATAGCCTTTAAGTTAGTTGATAGTTGATAATGGACAATTGATAGTTTTTTTGACTAATTTAGAATTAAAAAGCAGTCGTTTCATAAATAAAACGACTGCTTTCTTTTTTTTAAATTGTCAACTATCAACTGATAACTGTCAACTAATTTAAGCTTTTCCTGCGCTACCCAAAACATTCACGGTTTTGTGCATATACAATTTTTTCAACTCATCACGTGCTGGTCCTATATATTTACGTGGGTCGAATTCGCCCGGTTTGGTTGCCATAACTTCGCGGATAGCAGCCGTCATTGCCAGGCGACCATCTGAGTCGATATTGATTTTGCAAACTGCCGAAGAAGCAGCACGACGCAATTGTTCTTCAGGAATTCCGATAGAATCTTTCAAAGCCCCACCATATTTATTGATAGTTTCAACATATTCCTGTGGTACAGAAGAAGCTCCGTGCAATACGATAGGGAATCCGGGAATTTGTTTTTCAATTTCTTCGAGAATATCGAAACGCAATGGAGGTGGAATAAGAATTCCGTTTTCGTCGCGTGTGCACTGTGCTGGAGTAAACTTATTTGCTCCATGCGAAGTACCGATTGAAATGGCAAGTGAATCAACACCTGTACGGGTTACGAAGTCAACAACTTCTTCAGGGCGAGTATATGTGTGGTGTTCGGCAACCACGTCGTCTTCAACACCTGCAAGTACACCAAGTTCGCCTTCAACGGTAACACCGTTAGCATGTGCATATTCAACCACTTTTTTGGTAAGTGCAATATTGTCTTCGTATGCAAGGTGTGAACCATCAATCATAACCGAAGAGAATCCTGAATCAATACAATTTTTGCAGAGTTCGAAGCTATCGCCATGGTCTAAGTGAAGTACGATAGGAATTGCATAGCCTAATTCTTTGGCATATTCAACAGCGCCCTGCGCAAGAAAGCGAAGAAGAGTTTGGTTTGCATATTTACGCGCTCCACTCGAAACCTGAAGAATTACAGGTGATTTAGTTTCAACACATGCTGAAACAATAGCCTGAAGTTGTTCGAGATTATTGAAGTTGAAAGCAGGTATAGCATATCCGCCAGCCACTGCTTTACTGAAAAGTTCTTTCGAATTTACTAATCCGAGTTCTTTGTAATGTACCATATTGTTTATTTTTAGATAGTTGCTTAAAATGATTGATAAAAAAGCCAGATTTTATAATTTGCTGCAAAATTAGTGTTTTTTTGTCAGATTTCACAGAAAAATGAGCGCTTTTCTTATTATTAAACATATGTTTATTCATTATGAATTTCATATTGTTTTTTGTTGAATTTTTTTTATTGATTTATTAGTTTGAGCATTCGGTTATATTTAACACATTAATTTGTTTTTTTCAATATAGTTTTTATCTTTGTAACGTTTTGTAATAATTATCAATTTGACAATTAATTTTTTAAAAATTAAAATTTATGAGCGTAATTAAAGAATTTAAGGATTTTGCCATGCGTGGAAACGTAATTGATATGGCAGTAGGTATTATAATTGGTGGTGCTTTCGGAAAAATAATAGCATCATTTGTTTCGGATGTTTTAATGCCACCAATCGGTATGTTACTTGGTGGTGTAAACTTTACCGATTTCAAAATACAATTAAAAGAAGCTTCTGAAGGTGTTGAGGCAGTAACATTGAATTATGGTAACTTCCTGCAGGTAACGGTTGACTTCCTGATTATTGCTTTTGCCATTTTTATGTTTGTTAAAGGTATGAACAAACTTTCGAAGAAGAAAGAAGAAGTAGTTGAAGCTCCACCTGCACCTCCTGCACCATCAAATGAAGAAGTACTTCTTGGTGAAATTCGCGACTTATTAAAGAAAAAATAAGTTGACATATCAACTTAATAAAGGTTCGTATTGATTATCATATTATAAAATCAGTACGAACTTTTTTTTATTAAGCTTGTAAATTCAACCGAAATAATAATTTATTCATCGGGAAAATTGTTTTATTCATCGGATTTTGCTTTCAGAGGGATTAATTGTGATTTACATTTGCACACTGAATTATAAACATTAAAATTGAAATAAAAAAATGGAAAACGAAATTAAAAAATCAAATTCACCGGCTATAGTAAAAGGTCTGGGTTTCGGACTTATTTTAGTGCTGATAGGAGCATTAATGCTCGCATTTAATTTTGGCGCGCTACCCCACGCATTGAAAAGAGTAGTATTTTCATGGCAAATGTTACTTATTGTAATAGGTATTTTTAACCTCATCAAGCGTCAGCTAACTTCGGGAGTTATACTTATTCTTGTTGGTACATTTTTCATTATACCCCGAATTGTTCAGCAATTCCCAAATGCTTTTCCGGGTCTTGATGGTAATTTTGCAGCTATATATTGGCCATTATTGCTGATAGTGGCAGGAGTATTGCTTATCGTAAGTCGTTATTATGCTCCTTTTAAGTGGAATAGTGAATGTCATCACTGTGGTTCACACCATAACTATAAGTACAAAGGTAAAACAGACTACACTTATCAAGGTGGCGGTTTTGAAAAAAACAGCATTTTTGGCTCGGGACAACATATTGTACTCGATCCGGAATTTAAGGGGGGTGAAGTTAACGCTATTTTTGGTGGCGTTACACTCGATTTACGCAAAACAAATTTGCCTGAAGGAATAAGCTTTCTGGAAATTAACGCTGTTTTTGGAGGCGTTACTCTTTATGTGCCTTCAACCTGGCTGGTAGAAATGAATATGGATTCAGTGTTTGGAGGTTTTGAAGATAAACGCATGTTTTCCGACGAAATTGACACAACAAAAAAACTTGTTGTAAAAGGTTCTTGTATTTTTGGTGGAGGCGAACTCCGTAATTAATTATACTACTGATAATCATATACTAATTATAGAAAGATGTTGTCAGTATTCGATAATCAACCGAAACTGTTGCGCTACATTGCTATGTGGTTGCTTTATGCGGTAATGCATTTGTGTTCACTGTTGATGTTCGCACAGTTTCAGTTTGTAGTTTTACTTGCCGATTCGCTAATATATACTTTCTTATATGCATTTTCAGGCATATTGCTTATGTATATTGTAAAGTATGCCGGTTTGGATAAAATGAACAGTTTTCAGCGAAATCTAAATTGCTTCGTTTTATTTGTTATAGCCATTGTAGTTGTTGTAAGTTTAAATTTTTTCAGTTTACAGCTAATTTTCGGTAATGAAATAAATGAAACACTTATAAAACTTATTCCTTTACGTATTTTTATATCAGCAATTATATATAGTTTGATTGTTACATCATACAGGTTGCAATTAGCCGATAATCAAATTGTCGATGAAGAAAATATCGAAACGGAAGAAATTCTTCCATTAGAAAAACCGGCAGAGAATGTAACGAGTATCGACAGAATTGCAGTTAAAACCGGGCAAAAAATTCATGTAATACCCGTTGATGAAATTTTCTGCTTGCAAGCTGATAGTGATTATGTGCATATTTTTACCGAAAAAGGAAAGTATTTAAAGGAACAAACCATGAAATACTTTGATGAAAATTTGCCTTCTGCCAAATTTGTAAGAGTACATAGATCATATATAGTGAATGTGGAAGCAATCTCGAGGGTGGAACTGTATGAGAAACAAACGCAACTTTTAACCTTAAAAAACGGAATGCAGTTACGTATGAGTCAATCGGGATACAGATTGTTAAAGGAAAAATTGAAACTTTGAATTTCGTACTGAAAAATTAATTCATTCGTTCTAAACGTGATGCATCGAGCCTTAACAGAATAAACAACATAATGGTGAATCCCCATAATGATGAACCTCCATAGCTGAAAAATGGAAGTGGAATTCCAATTACAGGCATTAACCCGAGTACCATACCTATATTGATAAACAGGTGAAAAAATAAAATTGAAGCAACACAATAGGCGTAAATGCGATTAAAAACTTCGCGTTGTCGTTCAGCAATATTTATCAATCGCATCAGCAGTAACCAATAAAGAGCTAAAACGAGAGTTGAACCCCAAAAACCATGTTCTTCGCCAACAGTACAGAAAATAAAGTCTGTATCCTGTTCGGGAACGTATTTAAGTTTTGTCTGAGTTCCGTTCAAAAAACCTTTACCTAAAAATCCTCCTGAGCCGATAGCAATTTTCGATTGATTTACATTGTACCCTGCACCTGAAAGATCTTCTTCCATACCAAGTAATACTTTAATGCGCGATTGTTGATGCGCTTCAAGAGCATTATTAAACAAATAATCAGATGAGAAAATAAAAGCGGTTGCTCCAATAGTAATGATAACTATCCACCAGTATTTTCTGAAACGGGTGAGAAGCTCTATTACTATCCAGTAAATGCACGAAACAGCAATAACACCTATTGAAAAATAGTTGAAATTCAGAATATACCAATGGCTAAGAATTGCTATAACTCCCGCGCCAAACAACATCGAAAGTAGATAAATTACAGCTTCGCGCTGATTTCCACCCATGAAAAAAGCATAAGCGAAATAAATAAGTATCATGATGCCGGTTGCCAAAATTATGCCTACAGATCCTTCAGACTCCGGAATATGAACTATACTGTATTTAATTACAATCACAAACAGTAAAACAGCGTAAACAAGCAGTAATAAAACTATGCCTTTCATTCCTTCTCGGTAAAGCATAAGCAGAAAAGCTACAAACACAAGGGCAGAACCTGTTTCTTTTTGCAAAACTATCAAACCGAATGGTAATCCTATGATTATTGCTAATGGGATGAGATCTTTCCATGCTTTAAGTTTGTAGTTGTAGCCACTCATGTATTTAGCAAGTACCAATGCTGTAGCAATTTTTGCAAGCTCGGCCGGCTGAAAACTTACCGGTCCGAGTACAATCCACGATCTGGAGCCTTTTATATCGGGCACAATTGAATGTGGTGCAACTATTGTGAAAATTAACAATAAAAGGACAAATCCGTAAATAAAATAGGAGAAATAATTAAACATCCTATAGTCGATAAGCAGAATAATTCCGCCAAGTGCAAAGGCTGTAAGAATCCAAACAAATTGCTTTCCAGCGCGCTGCTGCCAGTCGAAAATGCTGGTTTGGTCAAAGTCATAGCTAGCGCCGTAAATGCTTAACCACCCCATCACTACCAATATAACGTACAACATGACGGTAGTCCAGTCTATCGCGTATTTTATGCTAACGTTCCTTGACATTAATATTAGTAACAGTAGTTTCTACTCTTTCGAGAACCTGAGTCCGCTCAATTTTTCCGTTGATATATTGTTCTGCCAACAAGCTAAAAATCGGTGCGGCATAAGTCGATCCGAATCCTGCATTTTCAACAATAATTGCCATGGCAATAACAGGATTTTCACGAGGTGCGTATCCTACAAAAAAAGCGTGGTCTTTTCCGCCGGGATTTTGTACAGTACCTGTCTTTCCGCACATCTCAATAGTTTCAATTCGCGAACTTCTTGCTGTTCCCGAAATAAATACTTTCGACATTCCTTCATGAACTATGGGAAAATATTTTTCATCAACTTTTGAACGATGAATTTTTTTCTTCATCGTGTCGTTTTTTAATAAATGCGGTGTTATGTAATAACCATTGTTGGCTATCACTGCCATTGAGTTTGCCATTTGCAAAGGAGTTACTAACACTTCACCTTGCCCTATTGAATTCGACCGGATAGTTATAGCGCGCCACCCGGTTTCCGAACGGTAAACTTTATTATAGTATTTTTGGGTTGGAACATAACCTCTCGATTGTTCATAAATATCTGTTTCAGTAAATTTTTCGCCTATGCCAAAACTTTTAATTTGATCGACCCAATCATCGTAGGCTGTTCTGAATAAAATATTTTTTTTCCCATAACCATTTTTTTCTATAGTGCTTCGGAAAGCATGCCAGAAATATGGATTGCAACTCTGTTCAATAGCATTAAGCAAGCTTACGGGTGAGCCATGGTGGTGTGTACATTTAATCGGCGATGAGCCAGGACCGCTGCAACTGAAAAGTGTTTTTTCGTTTATTCCACCCAATTGCTGGCAAACCAAAGCCTGAATTGGTTTAAAGGATGAACCGGGAGAATATTGTGCTTGTGTTGCGCGATTCATTAACGGTTTTGTCGGGTCGTGTAACAAATCAAGATAGTTCTTTGTACGCTGTCTTCCAACAAGAATCGAAGGACTGAAAGCGGGGCTTGTAGCCATGGCAAGAATTTCGCCGGTTTTGGGTTCTATAGCTACTACACTTCCAACTTTCCCTTTCAGCAGCCGTTCGGCCAGCATTTGCAAATAAATGTCGATGGTTAATGTAAGGTCTTCGCCGGCTTTTGGAGCAACATCTTTTGCGCCATCTTCGTATTTGCCTTTTATGCGTCCTTTTGCATCGCGAAGCAAAATTTCAACACCTTTTTCGCCTCTCAATACTGTTTCGTAAGTATATTCAATGCCATCACGTCCTGCAAAATCGCCCGGGCGGTAATAGTTGTCGGCTTCAATTCTTCGTTGCGAAACTTCGCCGATATTCCCCAAAATATGTGCCGCTGAATTGTGAGCGTATTCTCTGAGTGTTCGGTTTTGTATATAAAACCCCGGAAATTTATACATCGATTCCTGAAACGATGCAATGTCTTCGATGTTTAATTGCGACATAAAAACCTGTGGCGTGTAGGATGAATATCCGAGATTTTTTCTACGGTCTTTAATATCGGCTATGCGGTTGATGAAGAATGCTTTATCGATTTTTAACGCCCGACAAAATTCTAATGTGTCAAGATCGTGTATTTCTCTGAAAATTAATGTAATATCGTAAGCAGGTTTGTTGTAAACGAGTAAATTTTTGTTTCTGTCATAAATCAGCCCACGTGGAGGGAAAAGCGTTTTTTTTAGAAAAGCATTACTGTCAGCGCCTTCCTTGTATTTTTTTTCGATAATCTGAAGCGAAAATAAGCGTGCGATATAAACAAACACCACAACCGAAATGATAATGGCAATCACATATCTTCTGTTTTGTAGCGTGTCGTTTATCATTTCTTTCTGAACGATTGAATTCCTAAAATAATCAGTATAGTAACAAATGAATTCAGTAAAATTTTCAAAAAGATAAGTTTGATGTCAATCAGTGAAAATGCTTCGAGTATAAATAATGTACTATGATGAATAATGACCAAGGTTAACACATATTTTATGTAGGCTGACACGCCAAATGTGTAGAATGATGGAGTTGGATTGCTACCCTCTTCTATCGATGTGAATAAGCGGATTGTTCCAAATCTTAAATATGAAATAAGTATTGTGGCAAAAGCATGCAATCCGGGTGTGTTGGTGAATATATCGATAATTATACCCAATAAAAAACCAAGAAGCAGAGTTACATGCCTGTTGAGTTGCACCGGTAGTGAGATTATAAATAGAATATAGATATACGGATTGATATAGCCCAAAAATTGTACATTATTTAGTACAAGTACCTGAACTGTTACAAGTAGTATAAATCGAAAAATATTTTGTAGAAATAATATCATTTTCTATTTTTTTACAGCCTTATCTTCCAAGCTTTTTTGTTCGTTGTAATTTCTGTAATTGATAACTTTAACATGTGATAATGTACGGAAATTTACAGCTAAACGTATTTGAATCGTATAATAAACATCACTCTTTTTTATATTGAAGTCTTCAACGGTGCCAACAGGAATTCCCGATGGAAAAGTGCTTGAAAAGCCGCTTGTAACAAGTGTGTCACCCAATGAGAATTCTACATGCCGGGCTATGTCGTTCAGGTTGGCATACCTGTAATCTTTCCCTTGCCAAACAAGTGTACCTGTATAGTTATTACGTGTGAATTTGCTGTTAATCTGAATTTTAGGATTAAGCAGCGGTATTACTACCGAAAATTTGTCGGAAACTGAATGTACTATTCCAACAACTCCTTCGTCGCTAACAACTCCCATATCCGGGATAATTCCATCTCTCTTTCCTTTGTTTAATGTGATGGAATTTTGCAATCTGTTGGTTGATATATTTATAACTTTTGCCGATATGAAATCATATTCCATTTCGGGCGGAATCCTGAATCTAATAGAGTCCTTTTGATTTCCGTCGGTTAATGTTGAAAGTTGATTCTGAAGATCAATGACCTGATTTTTGAGCGCTGTATTTTCTTCCGAAAGATTTTCGTTGGCAGCTCTGAGTTTAAAAAATTCTACTACAGAATTGCTGGCTTTATACATTTCAGCTGCTACCGAGTTGCCCGACGATAAGAAAACGCTTTTTTGATAACCCTGCGTTGATACAATTAGCGCAAAAGATAATATTTCGAGCAGAAGAAATACTATCAACACACTGTGTCGTATCAGAAAATTAAACAGGGTTCTCATTAATTCAATTTGGCTTTATAACTGATTTTGCTGATTAAAATGAAATCCGGTAAGAATAAGACAAAATGTAAAGCCTTATCCTTATCGGATTAATTATTTTTTTGAAGAAATAAATTAGCGGATAAGGAATCCGAACTTATCTACATTTTTTAGCGCAATGCCGGTTCCGCGAGCCACGGCGTGCAGAGGATCTTCGGCTATGTAAAATGGAATGTTGATTTTGTCGGTCAAACGTTTGTCAAGCCCGCGTAACAAAGCTCCTCCACCTGCAAGATAAATGCCGCGTTGAACAATATCGGCATACAATTCAGGAGGTGTTTGCTCCAACGCACTTAAAATAGCGGCTTCAATTTTCGAGATTGATTTCTCGAGACAGTGTGCAATTTCCTGATACGAAACTGGTACCTGCATCGGGAGTGCGGTCATTCGGTTTGGACCATGCACGATATAATCGTCCGGAGCATCTTCCAAATCGGTCAGAGCTGCGCCAACATTAATTTTTATCATTTCAGCTGTACGTTCCCCAACCTTAATGTTGTGCATACGTCCCATATATTCTACAATATCAAGTGTCAGGTCATCGCCTGCAATACGTATTGATTTGTTCGACACAATACCTCCAAGTGAAATTACCGCAATTTCGGTTGTGCCACCGCCAATATCCACAATCATACATCCTGTTGGAGCTTCCACATCAATACCTATACCTATAGCAGCAGCCATTGGTTCGTAAATCATGTAAACTTCTCGTCCACCGGCATGTTCCGATGAGTCACGTACTGCACGAATTTCAACTTCGGTACTTCCTGAAGGTATGCAAACCACCATTTTAAGCGAAGGTGTAAACAGTCTGCTTTTGGCGGGAATCATCTTTATCATTCCCCTTATCATAAGTTCGGCAGCGTAGAAGTCCGCAATCACTCCATCGCGTAATGGTCTTACCGTACGAATTCCTTCGTTTTCCTTGCCCTGCATCTGGCGCGCTTTTTCACCAATGGCAATCAACTTGTCAGTGCGTTTGTCGAGCGCAACCACCGAAGGTTCGTCAACAACAATTTTATCGTTATGAATGATTATGGTATTTGCTGTACCCAAATCAATCGCAATTTCCTGTGTAAATGAAAATAAACCCATGTATATTTTTTATTTCGTGTTATTTCTGAATAAGGAATACAGATTAAAGAATAATGATGTGTGAGAACATTTTTTTATAAATACAGTTTACTCTCTTTTGTCCTTGTTCTTTGTTCTTTAATCTTTGTTCTTTTTTTAATGTTTAAAATGTCTGAAACCTGTCATTGTCATTGCCAGACCTTTTTCATTACAAGTGTTAACCGATTCCTGATCTTTAACCGAGCCACCTGGCTGAATTACAGCCGTAATTCCAGCTTCGGCAGCTATCTGTACGCAATCTGGGAAAGGGAAAAATGCATCGGAAGCCATTACTGCACCTTCAAGATTGAAATTGAACGAACGTGCTTTTTCAATTGCCTGTTCAAGTGCATCAACTCTGGATGTTTGTCCTACGCCACTCGCGCACATTTGTTTGTTCTTTGCCAACACAATAGCGTTCGATTTTGTGTGTTTCACTATTTTATTGGCAAATAGCATATCTTCTATTTCCTGTTCGGTCGGCGCTTTTTCAGTAACTACTTTCAGGTCTTCCTCGGTTTCGGTATGTAAATCTCTGTCCTGTACCAATACTCCATTGAGCAAAGAGCGATATTGAACCTTTTCAGGTTTTACATTTTTCAGAATCAGAATAATTCTGTTTTTCTTCTGACTTAGGATTTCAAGCGCATCAAGGTCGTAATCGGGTGCGATAACTACTTCGAAGAAAATTTTGTTCATTTCAAAAGCGGTTTCTTTGTCGATTATAGCGTTTGTGATCAATACTCCGCCAAATGCTGAAACGGGGTCGCCAGCAAGCGCATCGTTCCATGCGTCCACAAGTTTAGGGCGCGAAGCTATTCCACAAGCATTGTTGTGCTTCAGAATGGCAAATGTGATATCTTCAAAATCGTTAATTAAATTAATGGCAGCATCAATGTCGAGCAGGTTGTTGTATGAAATTTCCTTTCCCTGCAATTGTTCGAACATATCGTCGAAGTTGCCATAGAAAGTACCGCGTTGATGTGGATTTTCGCCATAACGGAGCGCTTTCGCACAGTTGCGGCTCACTCTGAATGCTGAACCGGCTTCGCCATCAAAATAATTAAAAATAGCTGTATCGTAATGTGAGGAAACTGAAAATGCTTCGCAGGCAAACCAACGGCGCTCTTCTATACTCGTACTTGCACCATATTCTGAAATTATGTTCATTAGTGGCTCATATTGCTCCTGCGAAGCTACAATTGCCACATCTTTAAAATTTTTTGCCGCTGCGCGAATGAGCGAAATTCCGCCAATGTCAATTTTTTCGATAATGTTAGCTTCATCGGCGCCAGCAGCTACTGTGGCTTCGAAAGGATATAAATCAACAATAATTAAATCAATTTCGGGAATGGCATATTCAAGCAGTTGCGCGGTGTCGTTCTCGTTATCCCGGCGCGATAAAATTCCGCCGAAAACTTTCGGATGTAATGTTTTTACTCTGCCACCAAGTATCGATGGGTAACCTGTTAAATCTTCGACAGCCGTGCATGGAATCTGAAGCGATTCGATAAAAGTTTTGGTGCCTCCGGTTGAAATAAATTCAACGCCTTCGGAATATAACTTCCCAATTATCTCATCAAGATTATTTTTCTGATATACAGATACTAATGCCTTTTTAATTTGCTTCCTTTCCATTTTGTTCCCATTTTTAATATGGGTTGCAAAGCTACAAAAAAACATTGAGTTAATCAATAATTTTTTTTCATTTTTAATTTGAATTTCAGTGTTTTTGTATCATTATGTCAACATTTGTAACTACTCAGCCCCTTAACCCCCTAAAGGGGGAATGTAGTAGCAATAATCAACATTAAGCGGTATAAATTTGGCTGTTATTTTGTGAAAATATTTGACATTTTCAATCTGCAATTTTCCCAAAATCGCTCATTAATGCACTTTAAAGTGCTGAGTATTTCCCAACATTTTGACTTCAATATGAAGTTATTTTTTCGAGAATTTCCGATACTTTATCAGTTGGTAATGAACATACTTTATCTTTACAATAATAAATAACATTTTTACCGGGGATTACCCTGTTTTTTAACAGACTGGTATTTTCATTATAACCACCTGCAATTACAATATCAGGCAGATAATGACTTAAAATATCTTCTGCTGTTTTTAATGCTTTATTTCCTGCAAACACAATTTCAACATTTGGATGTGTCAGTTTTCCAAGTAATTGTGCCCAGTTAGCGTAATAAGCGCCATGTTCGGTTGTTTCTTCAAGCACTTTATTGAGCATATTTTTGGCGATATTCGTAAATTTTGATTCTCCTGTAAGCGAACCAAGTGTGTAATACACATTTGCTGCAACCGAAGCCGATGCCGGAATAACATTGTCGGAATATTCTGTTTTTCGTGCTATCAATTGTTCGCCGTTATCGGGAGTATAATAAAGCACATCGCTCTTGTTGTTTGCAAAATGTAAAAGTATATAATCAGCCATGGCAATGGATTTGTTAAGCCAGAAAACATCAAAAGTAATCTGATAAAGCCCTAAAAGAGCATTTGCAAGCAGCGCATAATCATCCAGAAAAGCGCTGACTGTAACTTCTCCGTTTTTGTAAACCCGATAAAGACTACCATCGGGTAGGGTAAAATTTTCAGCAACAAATTTTGCTGTACGGATAGCTTTATTTCTATATTCAGGATTTAAGGTTGCTCTGAACGCATCTATATATGCAGTTATCATAAGCGCGTTCCATGAGCAAAGAATTTTATCATCGGTTGCCGGACGAATGCGTTTTTGGCGTGCTTCAAAAATTTTGTTTCGTGCCCGGTTTAAAATATTTTCAAACGCGTCGATACTGAGATTATTTTCTGTAGCAAATTCTTCGGGTTTTTGGTTGAAATGAAAAATATTTTTTCCATGTTCCCAATTTCCGTTTTTGCTGATGTTCCAGAATTTACAAACTATTTTCGCATCTTCAGCATCAAGAATTTCTTCAATTTCCTGTTTTGTGAAAACATAATATTTCCCTTCTTTGTGTTCGCTGTCGGCATCGAGCGAAGAATAAAATCCACCACAGGGGTCAAGCAGTTCACGTTCGGCAAAAGCAATTGTAGTTTCAACTATTTCTTTGTAAGTCTGATTTTTTGTTACCTGAAATGCTTTGGCATACAAACTTATAAGTTGGGCGTTATCATACAACATCTTTTCGAAATGAGGAACAAGCCAGTTGGCATCAGTGGAATAACGTGCAAAACCACCGCCAATCTGATCGAAAATACCTCCGCGCGCCATTGCATCGAGCGAAACAGTTACAGCATCGAGCGCCTTTTTATTTTTAGTGAAATAATAATATTGCAGAAAAAACTCCAAACCTACAGGCAGCATAAATTTAGGCGCTTTACGATAACCGCCCAATGAGAAGTCAATATTTCTGACATGGTTTTCAAATGACGAATCATATAACTTTTCTGTTATTTCTACTTCTGAAATATTTTTATCAAAAGGCAATGTATTTATTCCGTTTGATATGGATTCAGATGCCTTTAAAACACGTGGGAAATCGGTTTGGTAAATTTCGGTAAGCTGTTGCAAAACATCTATCCATTGATGAGGCGGGAAATAAGTGGCTGCATAAAAAGGTCTTCCATCGGGCAAAGCAATGGCGTTAAGCGGCCAGCCACCTCGTCCGGTAATTATATGAGCGGCATCCATATAGATCTGGTCAATATCCGGTCGTTCTTCCCTGTCAATTTTTATACATACAAAATTCTCATTCATGTAGGCAGCTATAGTCTTATCTTCAAACGATTCGTGCGCCATTACATGACACCAATGGCAAGCCGCATAGCCAATGCTGATTATCAACGGTTTGTTCTCTGTTTTCGCGCGCTCTAACGCTTCATTGCCCCACTCATACCAATCCACAGGATTTTCAGCATGTTGTTGCAAATATGGGCTGTTTGCCTGAGCTAAACGGTTTTGTTTTTTCATGTCTGATTTAACAATTTGAACTCATTAAGGTTCATAACAAAGAAAAAGAGTTTCGAAACTACCGAAACTCTTAAAAAAACAATTGCTAAGTGAGAAGTCTTTAGCTAATAAATTTAGTCTGTGTTTTATTCGCTATCTTCACCAAAGCAAGCATCACAGGCACTTCCACCAAAACTCCCACCACAGTTGCCAATGTAGCTCCCGAATTCAGTCCGAAAAGTACAATAGCCACTGCCACAGATAGTTCGAAAAAATTACTTGCTCCAATTAGTGATGCCGGAGCGGCAATATTGTGCGGCAATTTCCATTTATGAGCCCAACCGTAGGCGATAAAGAATATTAAGAATGTTTGAATAATAAGTGGAATGGCAATGAGTAAAATATTAAACGGATTTTGCAAAATACGGTCGCCCTGAAACGAGAAAATGAGAATAAGCGTAAGTAAAAGTCCGCTGATTGTAGTTGCACTGAATTTCTTTAAAAACACATTTTCGAAATAATTCAAGCCTTTGCTTTTAATAACAGCGCGCCTTGTAAAAAATGAAAGCACAAGCGGTACAACCACAAACAATACCACCGAAAGTATAAGCGTATTCCATGGAATAAAAATCCCGCTAATTCCCAGCAGCAAAGTTACAATGGGAATAAAAGCAATCAGAATAATTAAATCGTTGATGGCAACCTGAACCAAGGTATAAGCCGGATTGCCTTTTGTAAGATGACTCCATACAAATACCATTGCTGTACAAGGTGCAGCGCCTAAAAGCACGGCGCCGGCAAGATATTCTTTTGCCAAATCAGCAGGTATAAACGCTTTGAAAATTATGTAAAAGAACAACCATGCGATACCAAACATAGTGAAAGGTTTAATGAGCCAGTTTACCGTAAGTGTTACTGTAAGACCTTTCGGCATTTTTACCGCATTTATCACGCTTGTAAAATCAATTTTCAACATCATGGGGAAAATCATAATCCAGATAAGCACGGCAATAGGAATGGACACATTGGAGTATTCGTACTTACTTAGTGTTTCGGGTACCATGGGCAATAATTTACCAATTGCAATTCCGGCAACTATGCACAACGCCACCCATATAGAAAGATAACGGTCGAAAAATGACATCTCTTTTGAATCTTTACTCATGTATATTATTTTTTTGCTGATATGGTTATACTTATGATTCCCGTATTTCCGGTTTTCAAATTTTTAATTTCTTCTTTTGATAAATAATTCTCCAATACGTTTTCAGGTATTGAAATAATTTTCTCTTTATGAATATAGATGTCCTTAAATTGTTGATTGCTGATTATTTTCAGATAATCAGTAATTTTACTTGCGCCTGAAACACAACCCACATACATTTCAGCATCTTTTTGTAATTTTTCGGGTAATTCACCCTTAATTACCACATCCGATACGCAAAAGTGTCCACCGGGTTTTAACACTCTGTACATTTCGGCAAATGCTTTTTGTTTATCCGGAACCAAATTCAACACGCAATTTGAAACAATTACATCAAACTGATTGTCGTCCAATGGCATTTCCTCTATATCACCCTGAATAAATTCCACATTGGTATATCCAAGTTTAGCATTGTTGGCACGAGCTTTTGTTAACATAGCATCAGTAAAGTCAATTCCGGTTACTTTTCCGGATTGGCCTACAATAGCACGAGCAACAAAACAATCGTTACCTGCTCCACTACCTAAATCGAGAACTGAATCACCCTCTTTGATATTGGCAAATTGCGTAGGAATACCACATCCCAGACCCAAATCGGCATCAGCATTATGACCTTTTACGCCTGTATATTCATCGCCAATCATGCCGAATTCCAATTCTCCGCAACAGCTCGAAGAGCCGCAACAAGATGTTTGTTCATTAATTAAACTTTGTTGAGCGATTTGTCCGTACTTTTTCTGAACAATCAGTTTTAAATCTTTCGGATTCATAACTGTGGTTTAATCCGTTCTGAGTAAAATTTGTAAAAACCTTCTTTAATTTCGTCGCGAACACGAATAAATTCGCTCCAAACAAATTCATCAGTACCAACAGCATGGCTTGGATCATTGAAACCAATGTGTAAACGGTTTTTTACTTTACCGAAAAATGCAGGACATTCTTCGTTGGCACCTCCACAAACCGTGATAACATAATCCCACTCTTCATTCAGATATTTATCAACCGAATCGGAAGTGTTATTGCTGATGTCGATACCGGCATCTTTCATGACTGCCACAGCTTTCTGATTAAGTTTACCCGATGCTTGAGTGCCCGCAGAGCAAACTGTAATGCTGGAATCAAACGATTGTAAAAAGCCGTGTGCCATTTGGCTGCGGCACGAGTTTCCGGTACAAAGAATTAATACTTTCATAATATATTATTGAATTTGAAAATTTGAGAATTTGTCCCGAGAATCGGTATCGTCCCGATGCTTCAGAGATTGATAATTATTTTAGCAGCAACCATCACTTCCACAACCACAAGACGAAATCTGTTTGGCGTACGATAAAATTAGGGGTGCTGTTTTTACGGGTAGTCCTGCCAGTTGCCATGCTTTAATACCACCCGCAAGACTAAATATATTGGTTTCGTCCCAGCCCTGAATTACAAGAAACTGAGCAACTTTCATACTGCGTATGCCTATATGACAAGCAATTACAATTTTACGATTTTTAGGGAGTTCGGTATAATTATCATCGAATGTACTGAAAGGAATGTTCAAAACTTCGTTGTGGACAAATGCTTTTTGCTGTATTTCATCCTTTTCGCGCACATCCAAAAGTAAGGCGACTTCATTCAACAATTCTTTGGCATCGTTTGCTGATATTTCTTTTATGTTCATTTTCCTTTTTATGATTATTTACATGAGATTTCATCACAAGAAATCTGACTGAAAAAATTATCGAATATGACTAATTTTTCGTGTATTGTACCACCACAAAGGCAATAATTAATTTTCAATCCATCGATTTCGCCATGAATAAGACCTGCATCGCGCAATTCTTTCAAATGTTGTGATACGGTTGTCCGACTCAGCGGTAACTGATCTGAAATATCGCCCGATATACATGTCTTTGTTTCGGCTAAGTATTTCAAAATGGCTAAACGTGCCGGATTAGAAATTATCCGAGCAAAATTAGCTAAATCCTGTAGCTCTTTATCAAATACCTGCGGTTTTCTCATGTGTTTATGTTTTATGTCGCAAACATACGACACACTATTTAATTATGCAAACAAAAGAGATTAAAAAAATGTTACAAAAAATTTCAAATACTCAGTAATAAATGCTATTTCAATTTACTCTTCGTGCTAAAAAAGATAATTTTGTTTGATTATTTTGAATAGATTGGTTCAGGTTTTAATTTTATTATAAATACCATTCAGATATTTGTCGTAAAAATCTTTAATTGTATCTTCTACTTCTCCCAAAGGTTTAACTGGTACAAGATTAACAACTTCATCGTAACTTAAACCAGATTTAAAGAGTGTTTCAGCTGTACCCCAAAGCATATTGCTTATGGTTGTTTCAGCTTCAGACTCATCCATGCCAAACGATATGGCAAGTTCTTTTAGTTTTGCAACTGGAAATTGAAATATGTATGTCCCATAGCGCCGATTACTGCATAAGCTTCAATTTTTGAATCAGCAATTTCAGGAGTAAAGCCAAGAGGACTCAACAAGTCCAAAAGTTCCATTTTTTTGGTTGAATTAAACGATGGAGAAAATGCAATAGGATTTACTCCCCTGTTAACAATAGTAGAAGCGCTTGGATTCATGCGCGCTATGTTTGCATGTCCGCCCAAAACATCCGAAATTTTTTGAATAGAAAATTTGGGTGAAAGGGACAAAACAACGGATTCAGGTTTGATTTTTCCTTTTATTTCGGAAAGAACATCCATAATAACCGGCGGATGCACAGCTAAAATAATGATATCTGACTTTACGATTTCTTCGGAAGATTCCGAAATTTTTACATAGGGAAATATGTTGCTAATCTCTGTTAATGCCTGAAAGTTTACATCGTAAACGGTAACTTGATTGAATGAAACCTTTACATTTTTAAATGCACGAAGAAAAATTTTGGTTATTCTTCCGCCTCCAATAAATTCAATTGTTTTCATATTCATTTAATTGACTTAAGTGAGTAATAATTCAGAACTTGAAAAATGTAAAACGTTTTTATAATGCTCCGAAAATTAATCCGGCAACTGTTGAGAGTACAACAACTATAGTTACATAAACAGCAGTCTTTTGCGTACCAAGCATACCTCTTATTACCAGCATATTAGGCAGCGAAAGTGATGGCCCTGCCAATAAAAGCGCCAAAGCTGGGCCTTTTCCCATTCCTGAAGCCAATAAGCCCTGAACAATCGGAACTTCAGTAAGCGTAGCAAAATACATAAACGCTCCTACTATTGATGCAAAAAAATTGGAGAGGATAGAGTTTCCGCCTACAGCCCAGGCTACCCACGAGTTAGGAATAACACCTGCTATTGAAGTGTCATCGTGTGTAGAACCAAGCAGAAAACCTGCTATTATCACGCCAATAGCCAGTAAAGGCATGATTTGTTTGGCAAAGCCCCAGCTCGAAATTATCCATTCCCGATTTTCGCCATCTTCCGACTTATCCATAAGCGCAATAGAACTTACCGATGCAATTGCCACAAGAACACTTACCAGAGGATTTCCAATTAACAATGCGCTCAAAACAGTAATAAAAGCGCCAAGCAAAACTTGCCAGCTTTTCAATTTCAGAATTGCAATCATCGAGTAAACCAGACCTAACCCGAAAAGTCCGGTAATATACCATTTGTAAGTCCATATATAATACCAGATACTACTTGAATCGCCTTCACCGGGTTTTCCCCAGTTGGCAAATACCAAAATAAGCACTAATGTAAAAAAATGCAGAGCAGTTTGCCATAAAGGTCGATTTTCCGGTACATCCGGAAAATTCATTTGCTCTTCGGCACGTAATTTTTCTTCTTTGCGGTAAATCAATGCCATAAATAAACCAATAAGAATGCTGAAAACTACTGCTCCCACAAATCTGGCCACTCCTATTTCGAAACCAAGAATTCGGGCTGTGAGAATAATCGCCAAAATATTTATAGCAGGACCTGAATATAAAAATGCTATGGCTGGACCAAGACCTGCACCGCGCTTGTGAATACTTGAAAAAAGCGGTAAAATTGTACATGAACATACTGCTAAAATTGTTCCTGATACAGCTGCAACCGAATAGGCAACCCATCGTTTTGCTTTTGCTCCAAAATACTTAATTACCGATGCCTGACTTACAAACACCGAAATTACACCTGCTATCAGAAAAGCCGGCAAAAGACAAAGTATAACATGCTCTTGCGCATACCATTTTGCTAAATCGAAAGTGGCTGTTACTGCGGTGTTAAAAACAGGACTTTTTACAGGCAGAAAAAATACTGCAAGAAAAACAATTACAATCCAGAACAGGATTTTCAGTTCTTTTTTTGTTTCCATTTATTAAGTTTGTTATTAATGATGTTCGTAATAAAGCGAACATTATATCCAAAAAAATTCCATAACAGTTTTTTTCTATTATGGTGTTTCATAAAATGTTATTTAATGAAAAAAATTATCACGTAATAAAATCCTACAGCGATGAAAATTACTGAAACTACCCTGCGAAACCAAAGCTCAAAAAATTTTATCCGATTGTAAATTTTACCAACATTGCCAACTGCATAAGCCAGCAACCACGCAAAAATAATTACCGGTAAACCTGTGGCTATGGCAAAAAGCACCGGCAAATATAGTCCGCTTGCACTTGCCACCGTTATGGGTATAAGCATCACAAAATATAAAACTCCACTATAGGGACAAAATGCAAGCGCGAAAACCATCCCTAAAAGCAATGAACTTAGGTAGCTTCCTTTTGCTTTCTCTCCAATTTTTTCAGATAAACCGGACAATCCCGGAAATTTAAGTTTAATTACATCGAGCATAAACAACCCAATCAGAATCATTACCGGACCCAATAATTTTTCACCCCAGCCCTGAAACAACATGGAGATATTCATCTTATTTGCTCCGAAGAAAATAATTAACGCTAATCCGGTATAACTTATTACGCGCCCGAGTGTATAAATCAAGCCACTGATAAATACACGTTTCTGATCTTTTAAATCCCTACTGATAAACCCTATGGCTGATATATTTGTGGCTAAAGG
This sequence comes from uncultured Paludibacter sp., assembly GCA_964405245.1. Taxonomy (GTDB): domain Bacteria; phylum Bacteroidota; class Bacteroidia; order Bacteroidales; family Paludibacteraceae; genus Paludibacter. The sequence goes on along the minus strand of CAYONE010000010.1, from coordinate 31,407 downwards.
GCAGGGACTAATGGCTGTCATTAATCCTAAAACAATAGCTGTGATAAATGAATACTGCGTATTATCTAATATGTTTTGTAGAATTTCCATGAGATAATTTGATAATTTGATAATTTGAAAATGAGCCAATTAGAAAATGTGTCAATTTGTAATTGAATTGGTTGTTAAGACTTGGATGAGCTAATGATTTTTGATAGAATTTTTATCAAATCATTTACTTTCACAATTAAATCCAGATTAATAGGGTAAGAATTAGAAAGTTTGCAAATTAATAGCCAAAACTCAGTTTCATCGGTCTCTTTTGCTGCAATTTTCATTTTATGAATGAAATCTGCCTTACTTTCAGCATTTTGAGCTTCGCGCACATTTGCACCTATTGATGTTCCTGATTTTAACAACTGCTGAGAATTATATATTTTCTATTCTCATAAAGCAAATCGCAAAATCCAACAATATCTATTGCAAATAGGAATGATTTATCTATAATTGGATTGTCCCTGTCGTTTCTCATATTCTTAAATTTTCAAATTGGCACATTTTCAAATTGGCACATTAAAGTAGTGCGTCAATTGTCTTTTTAACCTCGGCTTTCAGTTTTTCAGGACTGCTTTTTGCATACATAAAACTTTTATCGGTAAGGTCGATGCGCTTATTTTTGGCTATAAAAAGCAAAGATTGACCTTCGGCCTGACATTTTTTTGCTATAGCTTTGCTTTCTTCATCATCGAGATTAACGCTGGTGAATTTAAGCTTTCCATTTTTAATCAGTTCAGGGTAAAGCTCGGCTATTGCTTCTTTTGTTACGCTTTCAACCGCATTACATGTAATACACCTGCGGGTGTAGTGGAAATAATAAATCTCAATAACGTCCGAAACTGTTTTTGTTACTTTTTGAGCTTTGTTACTTTGTGCATCGCACGACAGGCTGCTAAAAAGCAGAGTGATTACTATTGAAATCAATGCAAATCTTTTCATAAATGTATATTTTTGATAATTAATACTTTGATAGCACACTTTTAATTTCATCGGCTGATGGAACGCGTCCTTTAATTTCTACTTTTCCGTTTACAACTAAAGCAGGAGTTGACATCACGTTGAATTTCATGATTTCCATAATGTCTTCTACTTTCGTAATTTCTGCTGAAATTCCATTTTGCTCTACTACTTCGCGTGTCATTTTTTCAAGTGTCTTGCACTTAGGACAACCTGTGCCCAAAATTTTTATTTCCATAAAGTTATAATTTTAACCCCCGAACTATGAAGGGGAGTAAGAGTAGTTAGTATTGTGTGATAATTAATATTTGATAATAAAAAAGTGAGGTGTACTTTCAAAATTCCCTTTTCAAGGCTTAGGATGCATCACAACACGCTATTTTTTCTGTTTTTATCTCAAAAAACATGTTGAATAATTGTTGCGCTTTATCCCAATTTTCCTTATTAATGCAGTACTTCACTTTCGGCGTTTCTATTTCTCCCTGAATCAATCCTGCATCTTTCAGCTCTTTAAGATGTTGCGATACGGTAGCTTTTGCAATGGGCAATTCATTATGAATATCGCCAAAATAGCAACTGTTTAACGATGCCAAAAAACAAAGAATTTCAATTCGGGTTGGATGTCCCATAGCTTTTGCGAAACGTGCAAGCTGACTGAAATCAACATTATCTTTGGTGTTTTGTTTGCAATTCATTGTTGAAAAATCTTATATTGTTTGTAGTTCGCAAAATTACGAACAATATTTATATAAACAAACATACAAATCAAAATTTTCCAAAAAAAACTAACAGCAATTTATAATCTCAAAATATCGTTATGTTTAAAAAAATCATTACATTTGTTGTTCAAAAAATAATCCTAACAATAAATACAGAAAGATATGAAATTCATTGTATCGAGCACCGAGTTGCTAAGCCATCTTCAGGCTATAAGTCGTGTGATAAACAGTAAAAATTCACTGCCTATACTTGATAATTTTCTTTTCGACCTCAAAGGAACGCATTTAACCATGACTGCATCCGATATTGAAACAACATTGATAACTTCGATGGAAGTTGAGAGCGCTGAGGGCGAAGGAAAAGTGGCGGTTGCATCAAAGTTATTACTTGATACGCTTCGTGAATTTTCAGAGCAGCCGCTTACTTTCAGCATCGATGACAATAATTTATCGATGGTGATAACTTCGGCAAATGGAACGTATAACTTTATCGGACAAAATGGCGATGAATATCCGCGCTTACCAATGCTTTCCGAAGATGCCCGTGTGCTTAATATGAATGTTTCGTTACTTTCAGCAGGTATTACAAAAACACTTTTCTGTACTGCCGACGATGAATTGCGCCCGGTGATGAATGGAGTTTATTTCGATATAATGAAGGATGGAATTACTTTAGTAGCGACCGATGCTCATAAGTTGGTACGTTTCCGCACTACATATAACTCTGCCACACTAACCGATGAAGAAGAAAAAGTAAGTTTTATTTTACCGAAAAAGCCTGCAAACTTGCTTAAAAACATTCTGCCGAAAGAAAGCGGCGATGTTGAAGTGCGCTTCGACTCGAAAAACGCTTATTTCAGTCTTTCTAATTACACGATGATTTGCCGTCAGGTGGAAGGAAAATTCCCAAATTACAATGGCGTAATTCCCAAAACCAACCTTTACAAAATTATTATCGATCGCCTTACATTAATGAACGCGCTGAAGCGGGTTTCGGTATTCTCTAATCAGGCAAGTAATCTAGTAAAACTCGATTTTAACGATAATCAGATAAATATTTCGGCGCAGGATATCGATTTTTCAATTTCTGCAGAAGAAACTATCAGTTGCCAGTTTGAAGGCGATCCTATTAAAATAGGTTTTAAATCAGCATTTTTAGTGGAAATTCTGAACAATATCAGTTCAACGGATGTAATGATTGAACTTACCGATCCTTCGCGTGCAGGATTGATTCTTCCTTTTGAAAACGAGGAAGGTGAAGATATTTTGATGCTGCTGATGCCGATGCTTTTAAATGATTAATTTAGACGGCAGACAACGGACGACGGACAAATTGAAAATGTTATCGCGTTATATGACTAACAATTATTTATAAGGCAAAAAAAAGAAAAAAATAAAAATATAAAGTTAATGACGAAGAACAAAGATTTTGATGTCTTTGTTCTTCGTTCTTTAATCTTCAAACCAAATTAAAAAAATGAAGCTAAATTTAAAAAATCCAATTATATTTTTCGATCTTGAAACTACAGGAACCAATATAGCTTCGGACAGAATTGTGGAAATTTCATATCACAAAGTATCGCCCAATGGTCGTGAGGAAACTAAAACAATTCGTGTGAATCCGGGGATGCCAATTCCGAAAGCCGCCAGTGATATACACGGAATTACAGATGCCGATGTAGCTGATTGCCCAATGTTTAAAGCTGTGGCCAAAGAAATTGCCCGCGATATAGAAGGATGCGATTTGGCCGGTTACAACTCAAACCGGTTTGACATTCCGCTGCTTGCCGAAGAATTGTTGCGCGCCGATGTTGATATCGATTTAATGAAAAGAAAATTTGTAGATGTGCAGGTAATTTTTCACAAAATGGAAGCTCGTACTTTATTGGCTGCATATAAGTTTTATTGCGATAAGGATTTGGTAGGAGCGCACGGCGCCGAAGCAGATACATTGGCAACTTACGAAGTATTGCAGGCACAACTCGATCATTATCCGGAATTGAAAAACGATGTAGAATATCTTTCGAAATTTACGACTCAAAATAACAATGTGGATTTTGCCGGACGTATGATTTATAACGATAAAGGTGAGGAAATAATTAATTTCGGCAAACATAAAGGAAAAAAGGTTGTAGATGTGCTTAAAGAAGATGTTGGATATTACGGCTGGATGATGAACAGCGATTTTTCACTTCACACAAAAAAAGTACTTACGAACATAAAGCTTCGTTCGTTTAATAAGTAATCTGGCACAATCATTGTTGTTTTCTGTAGTTACTGAATTAACTTTTCGGGAGTAATGAAACTGTTAACGATAATTACGGCATTGTTTATGGTTTTGACGATACAAACGTATGGTCAGGACAATGCCACATCCACACCCGAATATGAAGCTACCCGCCAAACCGAAAAATTACAACAGGAACTGAATTTAACAGCAGATCAGGTGAAAATTATTTATGAAATTAATTTGAGATATGCCCGTGCACGACAAAATTCGTCAACGCGAAGCGAGGCAATTCAACGCGTAAAAAATAAAGATGCTGATATCGAAAAAGTTTTAAGCGAAGATCAAATAAACAAGCTCAGAACAAAACGTTATGAAAGATCGGTTTATCAACCCAATCAGTCGGAAAGTTTTAGAAGCACCGAATCAACTCCAAGAGTAAATCCTTCTACGTATCGTTCTTCGGGAATAGAGATGAGGACCCGTCAGACAGAACCAAGACGAACACAAACTCTACCATCAACTGAAACAAGAAGAGCGACTCCTCCTGCCTCAACTAACAGGAATCAATATTCAAGTCCTTCGGGGAACGAAAACTCAGGAAACACACGTAATACTCAAACTCAACCATCAGCTCCCGCGCGCAGGGAACAAAGTACATCTCCGGCACGAAGGAGCGAATCCTCTTCGCAAGCGCAATCAGGCTCAACAGAAACCCGTCGCAGATAAAACCAAAAATGGGACAGGATTTTTTCAGATTTAAGCAATTTACTGTATTTCACAATCAGTGCGCCATGAAAGTAGGCATCGATGGTGTGCTACTTGGCGCTTGGGCTGATGTGTGCGGCGTTACTTCCGTTCTCGATATTGGTGCAGGCAGCGGATTAATATCGCTTATGCTTGCCCAACGTAGCGACGCAAATATTGATGCTATTGATATTGACGAAGGGGCGGTGCAACAATCGGGTTTAAATTTCTGTAATTCACCATGGGCTGAATTGTTGAATATTGCAAAGGTTTCTTTACAAGAGTTTGCACAATCCGCCCCCAAAAAGTACGATTTAATTGTAAGCAATCCTCCGTATTTTGTAAACTCACTGAAAACTCCCGATACACAGCGCGCCACAGCAAGACATACAGAAACTTTGTCGCACGAGGAACTTATATCTTGTGCCGAAAAGTTGTTAAACAAAACGGGAAGAATCGCGTTGATTCTGCCCGTTGAAGAAGGTAATAAATGTATTGAATTTGCTAAAGCATTCGGATTATATTGCAGTAAGTTGGTAAAAGTATATCCAAAACCAAACGCGCAGGTAAAAAGATTATTGATAGAACTTTCTTTCGATGAAAAGAAAACTACTTTGTCAGAAATAACTATTGAATCCCAAGTCAGACACAGTTACAGCGCTGAGTTTACCGCATTAGCTCGCGATTTTTACCTGAAATTATAATCCTGATTGTAATACAAATTTTCAGAGTATTGCTTCAATTTTTGATGCAAATGCAGATTTTTGCGCTGCGCCAATTTGTTTGTCAACCAATTCGCCATCTTTGAAAAACAATACTGTAGGTATGTTACGGATGCCATATTGTGTTGGCGTATCCGAATTTTCGTCCACATTAAGTTTGCCTATTAAAACTTTGCCATCATATTCCTTAGCAAGTTCTTCAATTACCGGACCTACCATCCTACATGGTCCGCACCATTCTGCCCAAAAGTCCACTACTACAGGTTTTCCGCTTTTTATCGCTTCCTGAATGTTTTCGTCTGTAAATTCTAATGCCATATTTTTAAATTTTTACGTGTGAATAATTTATGTTGATATTTTTTTTAACTGATTTCTTAAACGCTATTTGGTGTAAAAAGTTCAGGATCTTTTCATCGATTTTTCAAATAAATAGATTGAAATTTTCAATTGATTAAATGAGCCTTTTAAATATCTTTTACAATTTCTTTCATAATCAGTGTCATAAGCGGCTGAACGGAATTTCCGATTTGCTGCACTTCTTCATGTGTAACTTCTACAATTTTTCCGGGAACGCCAAGGTCGGTAATTATAGATATACCAAAACAACGCATACCGGCATGGTTTGCCACAATTACTTCGGGTACGGTACTCATTCCAACGGCATCGCCGCCAATTATGCGGAAGTATCGGTATTCAGCCGGAGTTTCGAAAGTGGGTCCTGTTGTACCCACATAAACTCCCTCAACAACTTTTATCTTGTTATCCGCAGCAATTTTCTTAGCTTTTTCAATCAAATCTTTTGAGTATGCTTCGCTCATATCAGGGAAACGCGTTCCTAATTCATTAAAGTTTTTCCCGCGCAAAGGATGCTCTGGAAACAGATTGATATGGTCGGTAATAATCATTAAATCACCAATTTCGAAATCAGGGTGCATACCACCCGATGCATTTGAAACGAGTAAGTTTTCAATTCCGAGTGCTTTCATAACTCTTACAGGAAAAGTAACGGTTTTCATATCGTAACCTTCGTAGTAATGAAAACGTCCCTGCATGGCAAGTACAACTACACCGCCAAGTTTTCCTGCAATTAATTTTCCGCTGTGTCCTTCAACCGTGGAAACAGGAAAGTTGGGAATTGTTTCGTAGGGAATTTCTGTAGTTTCAGTTAATTGAGTTACAAGATTTCCAAGTCCGGTGCCGAGAATAATTCCGGTTTTAATTTCATCGCTTAATTTCGTGCGTAGAAAATCAGCAGTTTCTTTTATTTTTTCCAACATGGTCGGTAATGGTTTTAATGAATAAATCTTCTTTATTATCAAGTATTTTCACTCTTATTCCTATATAATAAATGTGTGTTTTTATTTCGTTGGATAAGAATGTGTTGTCATATAATCTTATTGAATCTTTTTCGGTTGTAATTATAATTTTGTTTTCGCTTTGTATTTCCTTGAATTTTTCCTCAATTCTCCTAATGTCATTCCCGGTAAAATCACGATGATCAGTAAATGATATAGTTTCAATTTTGTGGCAAATTTCACTTGTTTTTTTCTCAAATTCTTTGGGCGAAGCAATTCCGGTAACTATAAGCCCTGTTATTTCCCTTTTTTTTAAATCAGTGAAATTAATTATCCTGTTATTATAATCAGCAAAAACCGGTGTTAAATCAGAATACGCAAATGTCGAGAAAAATATCTGTTGATGTTGTAAAATTTTTATTTTTTTTCTGATGATGTTTATTTCATCAGTGCCAATATCCTCAGGACATTTTGTTACGATAATCAAATCGGCGCGTTTGTAATTTTTACTTCTTTCTCTCAGGTATCCCGCAGGAAGTAAATAATCAGTGGTAAAAAGCCTTCCGTAAGTTGTTAGCAATACCGACATGCTTGGTTTTACGTACCTGTGCTGAAACGCATCATCGAGAATTACAACATCGGTTTCGGGATTTCTGGCGACTAAATTTTTTATGCCATTAACTCTTTTCACATCAACTGCAACTTTTACTCCGGTAAATTTCCGTGCAATTTGTAAAGGTTCATCGCCGGTTTGCCTGAAATTGCAATGCTCATTTACTTCGAAAAAACCTTTTGTTTTCCGCTTGTAACCTCTGCTAAGTACCGAACATTTGAATGATTTACACAATACACTTAAAAAAAACTCTGTGTGAGGAGTTTTTCCGGTTCCACCGACAGCTAAATTTCCAATTGAAATTACCGGGATATTAAAAACTTCCGATTTAAGAATGCCGTAATCAAATAAAAAATTTCTGATTTCGGTAGCTAATCCATACAATGCCGATAAAGGCATCGAAAAAAGGAAGTGTGCCTTAAATTTTATCATTTCGCAAATTGTCTTTGTTCAAAGCGATTGAACAAAGATACAAATTTATGATTACGCCACAAAAAAATCGGTTTACTTAAGGCACAGGATCATAACCACTGCCACCCCACGGATTACAACTCAGGATGCGTTTCAAAGCCAACCATCCACCTTTAAAAAGTCCATGTTTAAGCACTGCTTCAACGGTGTATTGAGAGCATGTAGGTGTATATCTACAGCTTGGAGGTAGGAGAGGCGAGATGCTGTAGCGGTAAAAGTAAACCGGTAGCAAAAATATTTGTCGGATTAATTTTTTCAAAATTTTGATACTCTGCTTTATTTGTCTCACATTTTCTCAACAATTCGAGCCAATGCAATTTTCATTTTCTCTTCAATAATTTTATTTTCGGGCACTGAATCGGCTACGTAAAAAAAAGCGATATGAATACACTGTTTTTTTGTTGAAAAATAATTTACAATTGTCTCCTTGTTAAGTCGGTATGCTTCTTTGATTTGTCGTTTTATCCGGTTCCGATCAGTAGCTTTTTTATGCCGTTTTTTTGAAACGCCTGCAAGTATTCGCACTGGTGTATCTTCGGGTGTATCGCTCTGACGAAAAACCACTCTGAGTGGAAAGACAATAAAAGAATTTCCATCGGTAAATAATTTTCCGATGGGTATAATTCCCGAAAGTCTTTCAGATTTTGGCAGATTTTGTTTCATTTTCAGCGTGTATTTTTTCCCAAAAAAAACACCCCCAAAAGTACGAATAATTTACGATACTTCGGGGGAGTGTTTTTATGTGTGTAATGAAATTCGGTATTCTTGCTTTTACTTTTTATTTTTTTTTGCAAGTTCTTTCAGATGATTCTCAAGCGCCATGGTCATTGAGGGAACTCCGGGTTGTGGCGCAACAATATCGAGGCGAAGTCCAGCATCGATTACAGCCTGAGCGGTTGTTGATCCAAAACAACCAATCTGTATGTCGCCCTGATCAAAATTCGGGAAGTTTTTAAGTAAAGAAGAAATTCCCACAGGACTGAAGAAAAGCAACATGTCGTAGTCGAATTTTTCATCGGGTCCGAAGTCGTTGCTGACGGTTTTATACATCATCGCTTTATTGAACTTGATTTTGGAATTTTCAAGTACATTCATCATATCATCATTTACTACATCGGAAGTTACAAGCAGATATTTCTCATCAGCATGTTTATTCATTATAGTAATTAAATCGCTCATTTTGTTGGTTTGCGAGAAGAATACTTTCCGTTTACGGTAATGAATGTAATGTTGAAGATATACAGCTACAGTTTCTGAAACACAAAAGTATTTCATTGTTTCAGGAATTGTAATTCGCATTTCTTCGCATAATCTGAAAAAATGATCGATACCATGCCTTGCATTAAAAATGATGGCGGTATGATCAAGAATTGATATGCGCTGAGTGCGAAACTCTTTAGCAAAAATCGGTTCGACCTTTATAAAAGGACGAAATTCAATCTTAACTCCGTATTTTTCGCTAATATCAAAATAGGGTGATTTCTCGCTCGTTGGATAGGGTTGAGAAACGAGTATCTTCTTAATTTTCAATGCAGTACTATTAATTGATTAAACACCTTATATTATTGTTTTATACACTTTCATCAAGATAAAAAAAGGCAAAAATTCGAGCGTGCAAAGATACAATAATAAATAGAAAGAATCATCAATATTTTCAAAAAAAATCTGAAATAGTTTTATTATCAACGTTATAAAGGCAAAGGTGAACAAAACATAAATAATAATATCTGCAATATTATGGTAAAATTCAGCGGAATAAATTCTGAAAATCATCAAGGGATAAATCAAAATACCTAAGTAAATTATGATATTATAATAGCTTTCCCTTGCTTGTTTTAATTTTTGCTTATTTGTAAATATATATCCTGTAAACTGAATCAGAATATATTTAAATATAAAAAAGCCGGTAGTAACACCAAGATATCTTAAAAATACAGTCAACGAAAAATTTAATTCTTCATCGTAAAACAAAAGAAAAATCTCAAGACTAAAAACCACTATTGAAAAAAGGAAAAGAAACGCTTGCGATTCAAAATCTCTTACCGTGGTTTTGTTGAATATACTTGTTCTTTCCTTTACTTTAAAAAATGATTTCACCGACTCAGTGAGCCAGCCCGATGAACGATTGTATGAATAAACAAAAATCAAAAGCAAAGCCATTAAAACTCCGAATACCCATGTTTCATTTTGCGGAGTTGATGGCAAAAGCAGTCCTTCAAAGCCTTGAGTTATTTCACGCACCGTTTCGTTTATTTTAGCGGTGTCTGCTAATATTAGTTTTGAGGAATCTGTTACATTCAATAATTGATTATTACTTACTGAATCAACTGTGGTTAGTATTGAGTCGGAAACCGGCATTATCAAATTTATTAAATTGCAGCAAATTTTCGAACACTGTTATCCCATACAGGTGCCAGTCTTATAGCTTCAAGAACTTCATCGGCGCTTTCAACAACTGTCCATATATTTTTATGCAATTCGCGCATAAAGTTTTCGTTTACGGCTTTTTCGAGCATTTGTATGAGCGGATCGAAATAATTATTGGTATTTACAATTATAATTGGTTTTGTGAAAATGCCTAACTGTTTCCAGGTGATAGCTTCGAGCAATTCTTCCATGGTTCCGCATCCTCCGGGCAATGCTACAGCAGCATCGGACATGAAAGCCATTTTTTCTTTGCGTTCGTGCATGGTTTCAACCACTATTAATTCTTCCAGATTTTTATGTTCCCAGCTTTCTTCAACCATAAAAGCAGGAATAACTCCTATGATTTTTCCTCCATTTGCAATCATGCTGTCGGCAAGTGTTCCCATAAGCCCGATAGAACCACCACCATATACTGCTTCTATTCCGTTTTCAGCAAAAATCTGACCCAGGCGATTAGCAGTTTCAAAATAGTCGGGATTTACTTGTGTACTCGAACCACAGTAAACACATATTTTATCTGTTTTCATTCTCCAATTTTGTTTTGAACTGCAAAAATACTGTTTTCTTTCTGTATTTTTGAACCCTGAAAAATTTTTAATAAAACAGTCATATGATTTTGGTTACTGGCGCTACGGGTTTGGTCGGAGGACATTTAATTTGGCATTTGTTGCAGGAGAACGAAAAAGTTGTTGCAATTAAACGCAATAAAAGTAATTTAAGTTCTCTGAAATGTATTTTCAGATATTATACTGAAAAGCCTGAATGTTTTCTTGAAAAGATAGAGTGGCGTACCGCTGATATTTCTGATAAAGATTCGCTGAATCGCGCTATGGAAAACATTACTGAGGTTTACCATTGTGCTGCTATTGTTTCGCTTGCAAGTAACCCGGAAAATATAGAAGAAATAAATGTGCAGGGAACAAAAAATGTTGTTGATATTGCATTAGCAATGAATATCAGAAAATTATGTTTTGTTAGTTCAATTGCTGCGTGTGGTTCTAATACTGATTGTATTCCTGTAAACGAAGATTCAGTATGGGAAGACAATGCTGATAAATCGCCATATTCGCGCAGTAAATTTTACTCGGAGCAGGTTGTTTGGGAAGCGATAAAAAACGGATTAAATGCGGTAATCGTAAATCCGGGAGTGATTCTGGGCTACTCGGGAACAAGTTCAGGCAGTTCGCTGCTTTTTGAAATTGTAAGAAAAGGTTTGCCGTTTTATATTGATGGCGGTTCAGGTTACGTTTCTGTTGAAGATGTGGTAAAGGCTATGATTTTACTTATGAAAAGCAAAGTGGGGAGTGAACGTTATATACTTGTAGAAAACAATTACAGCAATAAGGAAATTCTTGGATGTATTGCTGTAGGTTTTAATAAAAAAGCTCCCGTGATAAAAATAGGAGGGGGAATCATTAAAGTTGCCGGAGCAATAATCGAATTTATTTGGAATTTATTTGGATACACTCCTCCATTCGATAGAAGAATGGCTCAATCGGCAACAAAAAGAGAGTTTTTCAGTTCAGAAAAAATTAAAAACGAGTTTGGTTTTGAATTTGTTCCATTAAAAAACAGCATCGAAAAAACGTGTAAATTTATTATGCAAACTGACGGTAATTTAAACTAATCAGAACTGGAAACCTGCAATCAGTCCATAACCTGAAATCGATGAATTTCCGGTATAGTAATATGTTTTTCCTCCAATAATCTCATTGAGTTGACCTTTGAAATTTTGCACTCTTGCATAAACTCCAATATTTACTGATGTTTTTACGTTAAGCCTATGGATAATTCCTCCCGATAATTTGCCGAATGTTCCTCCGCTAAGCGAACTTTTTACAGAAAATGCATAGCCCGCATCGAGCGATAAATAGGGTGAAGTTTCTGACTTACTTAAATTGTTGCTTTGTAAATTAATAAATAATGGTACAAATTTAAGATTTTCGCCGGTTTGAGCATTGTAAATATATGAAAAACCTGAACCAAGTCCTGCAAAAAGCATTTTTCCACCAATTTTTGTCGTGCCAAAACTGAGCGTAACATCGCCTGTAAGAGAACTCGGGAAGCAGTTTTTACCATTGCTCGTACCACCTGAAACCTCTATAAAACCACGAATATTCTGAGAACTATTGTCGGTAAAAGTTTCAGGATCATCCTTTGGGATTGCATCATCAATTATTGGTTCATCAGTAATATTTACGATACTTTTTACGGATGATACCGGAAATTGATATCGTTCTCCTTCTTTCGTACGAATGAGGATGATTTCATCGTTTTTAATAATAATATCACCCATATATACTTCGCCGGTTTTTAAAGTGATTTTTTCAGGAGGAAAAGCAAAAATATATGAATTGGGAATCAGTATAAAAAATACAGATACAACAAAAAAGATTTTTCTTGTACGCGCTGAAATCATATATTTTATGCAAGTGAAGCAAGAACCTCTTTAAACTGATTTAAGAAAATACTTGCATCTGTTTTCGAAAGACAAAGCGGCGGCAATAATCTGATAGTGTTAGAGCCACTTACGCCTGTGAATATTTTTTTATCGAACAGAAGTTTCTTGCGAATTTCGGATACAGGTTGTTTAAATTCGATGCCAATCATCAATCCTTTACCTCTTACCTCTTTTATTCCGGGGATTTTTTTTAGTTCATTTATCAAGTATTCGCCGGTACGTTCAGCATTTACAACCAGATTTTCGGCTTTCATCACATCCAATACGGCAATAGCAGCAGTACAAGCCAAATGACTTCCGCCAAAAGTAGTTCCGAGTAATCCGTGCGATGCTTTGAAAATGGGGCTGATAAGCATTCCTCCAATAGGGAAACCATTTCCCATGCCTTTGGCAATGGTTATAATATCCGGACGAATATCTGAATATTGATGTGCGAAAAATTTCCCGCTACGACCATAACCCGATTGTATTTCATCAAGAATCAACACAGTTTCAGTTTCTTTGCAAACAGTGCTTAACTCACTCAGAAACTCCGGTTCGGGCACTCTTATTCCTCCAATTCCCTGAATACCTTCGATAATTACCGCGCATACATCTCCTTTTGATAGCGAATTCCTGACAGCTTCAATATCATTCAACTGTAAAAAATCCACATCAAATCCTTCATTTATGGGCGATACAATTTTGGGATTGTCAGTTACACGCACTGCAGCCGAAGTCCGTCCATGAAAACTATGACGAAAGGCGATAACTTTTTTTCTCCCGTTATGGAATGATGCAAGTTTCAGAGCGTTTTCATTAGCTTCGGCTCCCGAGTTAATAAGAAAAAGGGAGTAATCGTCGTAACCGGACATTTTACCAAGTTTTTTTGCCAACTCAGATTGAAGATTGTTGATAACAGAATTTGAATAAAAAACCAATTTTTCGGTTTGCTCCTGTAGTTTCTGTACATAGTAAGGATGTGAATGACCAATAGAAATTACCGCGTGTCCGCCATAAAGATCAAGATATTCATTTCCATGACGGTCGGAAGTGCGACATCCCGTACCTTTAACTATTTCGATATCGAAAAGAGGATAAACATTAAAAAGATCCATTTACAAAAAAAATATTTAAGATTTGAGTTGTTTACATTCCGGCAATGAGCCAAACTAAATAGGCTGAATAAATTAGAAGCAAAACCGTTCCCTGCCAGCGTTTAATTTTATGTTGTTTGTTTGAATAAACAAATATGAGTACTAAAATACCTGATATTATTCCTAATATTAAATCAACTGACATTCCTTTATAGGCGACAAGAGGTTTGATTGTAGCACTAACACCTAAAATCAGGAAGATATTAAATATATTCGATCCGATAATATTGCCAAGTGCAATATCTGAGTTTTTTTTTAGCGCAGCTACCGCCGAAGTGGCAAGTTCAGGCAGCGAAGTTCCAAGCGCAACAATGGTTAAGCCGATAACAGCCTGACTAATACCGAGCAATTCAGCAATTCGTACTGCCGAAGGCACTATAAGATTTGCGCCGGCAATCAGTCCGGCTAAACCACCGGCAATCATCAGGCCTGCTTTCCAAATTTTTACAGGTTTAAAATTCTCATCGTCAACTTTGCGAGGATGATTCAGTGTATTTCTGACCATTACGAACATAAACCATGCAAAAAACAATAAAAGAATAACGCCATCAGTACGGGATATTTCGCCATCGATACTAAGTAGAAAAACCATGACCGGAGCTAAAATGCTCAGTGGTATGTCAAACTTTCTGGAACTTACACGTGATGCAATCGGGTAAATAGCCGCAGAAAGACCAAGAATGATAAAAACATTTATGTTATTGCTGCCAATAACGTTGGTTAATGCTATATCATTCGAACCCGGATTAATTGCCGCAACAATATTTACTACCATTTCGGGAGCTGAAGTTCCAAAAGCCACAATGGTAAGTCCGATAATCAAATTTGGAACATTGAAGCGTTTGGCCAATCCGGTAGATCCATCAACCAGAAAGTGTGCTCCGTAAATCAGTACTATAAAACCTGCAATTATTAATAAATAATCCATTTGCTATATGAAGTGAGTTGTTTACTTTTTATTTGAAGTTGTATCGTGTAATGCTTCCACAACATTGATTACATAATCAGCGAGTTTTTCACATTCTACTATCAAATCCATGTATGTAATACTTGCCTGATATTCATATTTCTTTTCGTTAACGTCGGCGATATTCTGAAGTTTCAACCGGTTTCTGAAATTATTAATTTCATTTTCGAGATTCACCGATTTATTAAACTCTTCATTGTTGATATCATCGTTGTCCATAGATTCGCGCATTTGGTGGAGTGCACCTTCTGCAAGATTCATCATCAAATCGATATTGTCATCCAT
Organism: uncultured Paludibacter sp.; assembly: GCA_964405245.1. Classification (GTDB taxonomy): domain Bacteria; phylum Bacteroidota; class Bacteroidia; order Bacteroidales; family Paludibacteraceae; genus Paludibacter. The sequence goes on along the minus strand of CAYONE010000010.1, from coordinate 16,344 downwards.
GTCTTTTGTGTAAACCGATCTGTCGTCGCGTTTACGTGAAATAATTTGTGCAAGGTTGAAGCACCCATCGCTAATACTTTCAATTTCGGAAATTACTCTCAGTAATGTTTGGAGTTCATGCTTGCTGTTTTCGCTAAGTCGTCCTTCTGAAACTTTAGTAAGGTAATTTGCAATTTCAACTTCCATATTATCACTAATATTTTCATATTTCTGAATGCGCGAGAATTTTTTTACGAATTCATTCTCGTTTGTTTCATAATATAAATCGCGCACCAGCCCAAACATCTTTTGTGTGCGTTCGGCATAAGCTTTGGTTTCTTTCCATGCCTGAAGTATTGATAATTCAGATGTTGAAAGCATGCCTGTAGAAATATACTGAAGTTGAAATTCTTCTTCGTCGGTGGTTTTCTTTCTGATAACTTTTGAAACTATTTTTTCAATAATTTTCGCAAACCAAACCAATGTTAATGTATTTATTATATTAAACATTGTATGAAAAAGTGACAGACCATAGGAAGTTGCTATCTGTAGTTTTACTAATTTTTCGCCGAGTACTACGTCTTGCCCTGATAAATTTTCGTTTGAAGTAAGCCTGTTCATAGTGTCAGCATCCATTGAGTGCGCAAATTCGCTGATTTCAGTAGGATTTCCCGGCCCGATTGACGATACTATTGAAATTATCATTCTGATAAACGGGTAAAAGACTATCAGCATCCAAACAACACCAAATATATTGAAAGTCAGGTGAGCTAATGCAGCCCGTTTAGCCGAAATATTTGCCGGTATTGCTGCAATATTTGCCGTGATTGTTGTTCCGATATTTTCTCCCAAAACCATTGCCGCTCCCAGTTCAAATGATATCCAACCCTTACTGCACATAATTAGCGTTATTGCTACCGTGGCGCTCGACGATTGTACAACTATAGTTAAAAGTGTACCAATCATTACAAAAATCATTACTGATGTAAATCCCGATTGTGTAAAATTTGTGAGAAACTGAAGCATTTCGGGATTGCTTTTAAGATCGGGAACTGAATTTTTGAGTAAATCAAGTCCGAAAAACAAAAGCGCAAAACCAAGAATTACTTCACCCCACGATTTACGGTTATTATTTTTTGAAAAAATAAACGGAATAGAAAAACCAATAAGCGGAATTGCAATGTTTGCGATACTTACTTTGAAACCGAAAAGCGAAATAATCCATGCAGTAACAGTAGTACCTATGTTTGCTCCCATAATTACAGTAATCGACTGTAAAAGTGAAAGTAGCCCTGCATTTACAAAACTTACAACCATTACAGTAGTTGCCGATGAAGACTGAACAATGGCAGTTATCAGCAAACCGGTTAGAACTCCTGTGAATCTGTTCTTGGTCATTGCTGCAAGAATGTTCCTGAGTTTTGGTCCGGCAACTTTTTGTAATGCTTCACTCATGGTTTTCATCCCGAACAAAAATAGCCCGAGAGATCCTACAAGGGTAAGAAAATCGTAAATTGAATAATTCATAAGCTGTTTGTTTTCGAAAAATTTCTGCAAAGGTACTTCAATTTCATTTACAGGCAAAGATATGATTTTAAAAAAAATAACTATTTTTACACAGGATTTTTTTAACCTAAAAATTTTTATCGGATTTTATATGAACAAAAATGTAACGATATACTGTAAAAATACCAAAACCTTTCATGATTATCCCCTTGGAACATCACTAACAGAAATTTATGCTGATTTGAAAATTCAACTTCCTTATCAGGTAGTTGCGGCAAGGGTAAATTATAAGGTGGAGGCTCTTACTTTTCTCATTTATAAGCCCAAGGACATAGAATTTATCGATCTTAGTAGTTCTTCCGGAATGAGAGTTTATGTGCGTACCTTAAGCATGATTCTTGCAAAAGCAGTTTACGAATTGTATCCAAATGCATATTTACGTATCGAACATCCTATTTCGAAAGGTTATTATTGCAGACTCGACAATTTGGGAATGCCACTTGATAGTAATTGCATTGAGATTATTAAAAGCAGAATGAACGAAATTATTGCAGCTGATTTTGCGGTAATTTCCGAGGAAAAGCAAACCACCGAAGTTAAAGCTCTTTTTGCAAGGCAACCCAATCATGCCGATAAAATTTCGTTGTTCGAAACACTTGGGAATCCTTATTGCCGCTTTTTCAGAATAAATGATTTTATTGATTACTACAATAGCGTTTTACTTCCATCAACCGCTTATATTAAACTTTTCGATATTGTTCCGTATTACGATGGAATGTTGCTTGTAGTTCCAAATCGCGAGAATCCTCTTGTGCTTGAACAGGTTGTTCCCCAACCTCGTATTTACGAAATTTTTCAGGAATTTCTGGAGTGGAATAAAATTATGAATCTGAATAACGTGGGCGAATTTAATATTGCCTGCCGTAATAATCAATCTTTTAATCTTATAAAAGTTTCGGAAGCGCTACACGAAAAAAAGGTTGCATATATTGCCGATATGATTTCGCAACGAGCAGATAAAGCTAAGGTGGTGCTTGTTTCCGGTCCTTCATCGTCAGGGAAAACAACTTTCAGTAAACGATTATCAGTTCAGTTAATGGTATGCGGGCTTAAGCCTTTATCAATTTCGCTTGATAATTATTTTGTAAATCGTGAGGAAACTCCACTTGACGAAAATGGCGAATGGGATTTTGAGCATTTACATGCACTTGATCTTGAACTTTTCAATACACATATCAGTAGATTGTTAAAAGGTGAGGAGGTTGAACTTCCGTTTTTTAATTTCGAGAACGGTAAACGCATTTTTAAAGGCGATAAAATGAAATTGGGTAAAGAAAATATTCTGATTCTTGAAGGTATTCATGCTCTTAATCCCGATTTATTGCCGGGTATTTCGTCCGAACTTACGTTTAAAGTCTATGTTTCGCCGTTAACCACAATTTCTATCGATAATCACAACTGGATTCCTACAACCGACACAAGACTGTTACGACGTATTATCAGAGATTATCGTTTTAGAAATTACTCGGCGCGAGAAACAATAGCCCGTTGGCCAAGTGTTAGACGCGGCGAAGAAAAATGGATCTATCCTTACCAGAATAATGCTGATGTGATGTTTAATTCAGCTTTGCTATTCGAATTTGCTGTATTAAAAAAACATGCCGAACCTATACTTGCCGAAGTGCCAAAATATTGCGATGAATATACCGAGACTCATCGTTTAGTTAAATTTTTGAATTATTTTGTTCCGATACCCGATCGTGAAATTCCGCCGACATCGCTTTTGAGAGAATTTTTGGGTGGAAGCAGTTTCAGATACTGATTTGCATTGAAAAAACAAAAAACGTCCCGAAATATTATTCAGGACGTTTTTCATTTTATTAAAAGCGTATTTACAAAAACTATTGCTGGTTTGAGGGCAGATACTGAATAGCTTCGGGTAATACTTCCTGCATTTTCGCAATTCGTTTTTCATCGGAGGGGTGAGTACTTATAAACTCAAGTACCGAACCGGAGCCATTTGCAGCCATTCTTTTCCAAAAATCAACAGCCTCATTCGGATGATAGCCGGCCATTGCCATAAATATTAATCCAAGTCTGTCAGCTTCATATTCATGCTTTCGAGAATATGGCAGCATAACACCAACCTGAGCGCCAATTCCATACAATGTATTTATCCCTACGCGGGTAACTTCAGATTTATTCGATAAAAGTACATCCGTAATGGCAGCGCCATACTGAAGTAAAAGCTGCTGACTAAGGCGTTCGTTACTGTGTTTTGCTACAGCGTGTGCAATTTCATGTCCCATAACTACAGCTATTCCGGCTTCAGTTTTTGTCATGGGCAGAATTCCTTCGAAAAAAACTACCTTGCCACCCGGCATACAAAATGCATTAACTGAAGTGTCTTTTACAAGATTAAATTCCCAGGTGAGATTCTGAATTTCCGATTCAAGGTTGTTTTTTCGAAGATAGTTTTCTACCGCTTTTGAAATATTCAAACCTACTTTTTTAATTAACTCAGTATTTGTCACATCTTTCGATGCCGGAACTGAATCCACAAACTGTTTGTAGCTTTTAGCGCTCATCGTAAGAATTTCAGCATCCGATACAAGTAATAATTGTTTGCGACCAGTAATAAGTACACTTGAACAAGCTGTAAGAATTAAAACAGAAGTAAGGAAAATTATAAACTTTCTCATTTTTTTTGATATTTGATTGTTTAAAAATATGATTGTAAGAATTTGATTTTATTATGTTACTTGAAAATATCTAATGAGTTTGGACAGAAAAAATCACGTAAAAAATTTTTTTATCTTTGCAAAGATAAATTTTTTGTTTTTAATACAATAATTTTAAAATTAAATATACAAATTTTGTAAGAGGAAAAAATATTTGCTTAGTTGTGTATTCAATTTTAAAAAATGTCAGATTCTAAAACTAATATGATTCTTAAGAAACTTTCAAAATCGTTTATGAGATTTTTAAAACAATATTTTAAATCTTTTTTAATGTCGTGTGTTATTGTGTATCTTTCATTTGCAACTGCATCAGATTTTGAAGGATTTAAAAAGTTTCATTTGTTTGAAGGGGTTGACAAAGTAGTACATTATTTTTTTTATTTGGTTTTAGCTTTTTTCCTTCTTTTAGAGTCTAAAAGTTTACAGGTACAAAAATTATTTCAGAAGGATATTTTTTTTGCCGCATTAATTTATCCTGTTATTTTTGGAGGTATTATAGAGGTTTCTCAGGGTTTGTTTACTTCAACACGTACTGCAGAATTAGCCGATTGGCTTTTTAATTCGGCAGGTGTTATAACTTCGTGGATTCTTATTGCAATTTACAGAAGAATACCGTTTTCAAAAGTTGAAAAATAATGCAAAACAGCGAATTAAGATATAATATTGCTATTACACTTATTAAGGGTATCGGAAACAGTCTTGCTAAAAATTTGATTGCATATTTAGGAAGTGCTGAAGCGGTTTTTCAGGAGAAGCAACAGAATTTGGCAAAAATTCCGGGTATAGGCGAAGTTCTCTCTCGCGAAATTGTGTCGCAGGATGTGCTAAAGCGCGCCGATGAAGAAATTGAATTCATCATTCGAAATAAAATCAACTATAATTTTTATGCTGATAAGGAATATCCCTACAGGCTCAAAGAATGCTATGATGCTCCGGTTTTGTTATATTCAAAAGGCAGCATTGGTTTAAACGATGGTAAACTTATAGCTGTGGTTGGAACACGAAATGCCACCGAAAATGGCAGAGAATATTGTAAGAGTTTTATTCACGATTTAGCATTAACTTTGCCTAATGCAGTTATAGTTAGTGGATTAGCTTATGGCGTAGATATTTGTGCCCACAAAGCAGCCATAGATAATAATTTAAGTACCATCGCTGTACTTGGACATGGTTTGGATAGGATTTACCCCTCGGTACACAGGTCGTCTGCAATAAAGATACTTGAGAACGGAGCGCTTGTAACTGAATACATGAGCAGAACAAATCCTGACAAACAAAATTTTGTAGGACGAAACCGAATAATTGCAGGATTGAGTGATGTGGTAGTGGTTATAGAATCGGCTCGTACCGGAGGAGCGCTAATTACAGCTGAACTTGCAAATGATTACAACAGGGATGTGTTTGCTGTACCGGGCAGGGTAACTGATGAGTGGTCGGCTGGTTGTAATGCTTTAATTAAATCAAATAGAGCATCTTTAATTGAGAACACTTCTGATTTGCTTAAAGCTATGAATTGGGACCCTGTTGAGGGTAAAACCACTTCAAATGTTCAAACTGCACTTTTTATTGACTTATCGGAAGATGAGCAAAGAATTATTTCAAAACTAAGGCAATTTCCCGATGGAATGCAATTGAATGAAATTGCAATAAAACTTGAGCATCCAGTTAGTAAAACTTCAGCGCTCATGTTGCAGCTTGAATTTAAAGGTCTTGTAAAATGCCTTCCGGGAAATGTATATAAAGTTTTAAAATAAAATTAGTTTTATGCAGTTATGAGTAACTTAATTTGATGTCAATGTATTTTATTTTACAAACAGAATTACATAAGAGGTCAATATTACATACCCTATTTTTGCTAAAAACAGTTATAAAGTATCATCCAAATTAGAATAGATTTAATCCAATAATCCTATTTAGAGTGAACCAATTGTATCTATTTTCATACTCTGTTTTAAAACTTGACATGATATTTCAACATTTTATAGTAATTTTACGCTCTCTTTTCAATACTTTTCGTATAACACTTATTTTATGAAATATTGAAAAGCTGAATTAATTCATCATTTTGAGAAATGCTGTATAGAGTCATACACAAATTAATAATTATAATAACGCCATAAAAATCGTGAAAAAATTTATTTTTCCAATTCTTGTAATTTTATTGCTTGCTGGTTGTAAAGCAAAACGTGATATTGTTTACCTGCAAGATGCCGGACAACGAGCCGTATTTATACCATCTGAAATAGCTCCAATCCCTGAACCTGCAATCAAAATTGGAGATTTACTTTCGATAACTGTAAATTCTAATACTCCGGAAGCCGCACAACCATTTAATTTGCCAATATATCCGATACCACGAAGCGAAAATGCTTACAATATTGGAGGTAGCTCAGGCGGTATTTCCGGCGGACAAGGATCGTTACAAAACTATCTTGTAGATACCGAAGGAAAAATAATTTTTCCGGTTATAGGGAAACTTTATGTTGCCGGATTAACTAAAAAACAATTGTCCGACTTGATTAAAAATAGCATTTATCCGAGATACATTAACGAGGAACCGATAATACTTATCAGATATTCAGGATTCAAGGTTACTGTTTTGGGTGAAGTGGCACGTCCAGGTGTGTTTCAGGTTAACAACGAAAAAATTACCATTCTCGAAGCATTAGCACAAGCTGGCGATATTACTATGTTTGGTTTACGCGATAATATATTACTTATTAGAGAAAACGATGGTAAACGTGAAACAATCCGACTCGATATAAGGGATAAAAATCTATTGAATTCACCATATTATTTTCTTCAGCAGGATGATGTTCTTTACGTTCAACCCAACGAAGTAAAAATTAATAATACGGCGTTTAGTTCTACACTTTCAATTCCGGTAACGGTGTTGGGAACGCTCACATCGCTCACATCGCTTGTGTTGATTATGGTGAATTTCGCAAGTAAATAAAATTTCGCAACTATTTTCTAATTTCTATTTATATAAAATTATCCATAATAAGCATATTAGGCACATATATTTAATAGTTTAAGTAAAATACAATAATTTGTAAAATGAACAATATCAACCCTGACGAACTTGAATATTTGGTAGAGGATAAGCCGATTAACTGGCGCGAAATATTTGAAAAACTAATATTTAACTGGAAATGGATTCTGCTTTCGGCAATAATTTTTACCGGATTGGGATATGTATATGTGAAAATGCAACGTGATGTTTTTCAGACAGGTGCTTCACTGCTTGTTGCCGACCAAAAAGGTCAAATGAGTGAACTTAGCCTTGTAAATCAACTTAGTTCTACGCGCGGTTACTCACCTTTTTCCAATTCAGCGCTGAATAATGAAGTCGAAGTTCTCAAATCTTCTGAATTGATGAAGCGTGTAGTTAAACAGTTGGAACTACATACCACATATACCCGAAAAAACCTACTAGAAACATCTGAGTTATATACAAACTCTCCATATTACGTTCGTCTTGATAGCACTTCGATGTCTGTATTACAATCAGGTATAAGTTTTGAAATTGTGAAAGCCGGAAATAAATACGAAGTAAAGGGCGAATATCGGAAAAAAGAATTCAAAAAAACTTTAGGTTCACTACCTGCAACCTTTAACACACCTGTTGGTAGTATCACAATTATCGAACGTTTTAAACCTGATGAAAAACCAGTTTCTGTTTCAATAATTCCATTACTTGCGGCTGCACGACAATATTCAGGTGGCAATCTTTCTATATCAACAGGGAAAAATGTAGATATAATCAGTATTTCAGTAAAAGCATATAATCCTCAGAAAGCAAAAGATATTGTAAATACACTGATAAGTGTATATAACCGCGATGCTATTGAAATGATAAATCGATCGGCAGTTTATACAGCGCAATTTATTGATGAACGTATTGGTTTGCTAGCCCAGGAACTTTCTGGTGTAGAAACCAATATTGAAAAATATAAGCAAACCGAAGGACTTACTAATGTTCAGGCTGACGCTCAACTTTATATGCAAAGCAGTACCGAAAATGAGAAACAACGTATGGAGTCTGAAATTCAATTGCAACTCATAAAATACGTTGAACAATTTACCAACGATGGCAAAAATTTTAATCAGTTAATTCCCAATCTTGGTCTTACCGATGCCAGTCTTTTGTCTGTTGTAAATCAGTATAACCAGCTGGTACTTACCCGCCAACGTATAGCACAAGGCTCATCGGATGATAACCCGGCATTACGAAATATTGACAGCCAGATAAAATCTACCCGCGATGCTATTCAATCGGGAATTGCAATGGCACGAAAGGGTTTACAACTTAGTCGAGGAAGCATTGATAATAAAAACGCGCAAATACGTTCACGCCTGAGCAATATTCCGCGTCAGGAGCGCGAAATTCTTGAAGTTACACGTCAGCAACAAGTGAAACAAACTCTTTATTTATTTTTGTTACAGAAACGTGAAGAAGCGTCTCTAAATATGGCAGTGGCCGCACCTAAAGGCAGATTGTTAAATGCTCCGGATTTTACTTCACATGTAGCACCCCGTGCAGCTATGCTTATGGGAATCTTTGTTTTGCTTGGTCTTGCATTTCCTGTTGCCATTATTCTACTGAAAGATATGCTTCGCACCCATATTCAAGATCGTGCAGATGTTGAAAAACTTACAAAACTTCCTGTTCTCGGAGTTCTCGGTCATAAAAAAGAAGAAGGAGCTATCATTGATCATGCTTCAAATGCTACAGCTAACTCAGAACTTTTCAGACTGATGCGTGCAAAGCTTCAGTTTGCTCTTAATTACCCGAAAGAGAAAGTATTGCTTGTTACTTCTACAGAAAGTGGTGAAGGAAAAACATTCGTTAGTATAAATTTAGCAGTATCCTTATCGCTTACAGAGAAAAAAGTATTGATTATTGGGCTTGATTTAAGAAAACCAATGCTAGCAAAATATTTCAATATCACAGAAAAAGAAGGAATTACATCTTATCTTTCGGGAATGACCAATGATTATCGCTCAATGATTCATACTTCAGGAGAATTCAAATGGCTCGATATTTTACCTGCAGGTATAATTCCTCCCAATCCTAACGAGCTTATAATGCGTGAACGTATGGATGATATGATTGAGGATTTGAAAAAGGAATATGACTTTATTGTAATAGATACAGCTCCAGTTGGCGCAGTCTCAGATACATATTTGCTCGATCGTGTGGCCGACCTGACACTTTACGTTTTTCGTGCAGGATATACTGATAAAAGAAATATTGAGTTTATAAATAATATTAGTAACGAGAATAACCTGAAACGAATTTATATTATCATAAACGATGTAGATGTTGAAGGCAGAAGCAGATATGGATATTATCGTAAATATGGTTATGGTTACGGATATGGTTATGGTTATGGACATAAAGTAAATAATAAGTTAAAATAAATATCAACTTTGTAATAGTTCCCGTTTTTAATAACACCAACTGTAAACAGCTCATTTTAAATTAAATGATATAATAACTCATTTAATAAATTGCCATAATCACGTTTCTTTAAAAGATGAATAAATTGAAATATTTTGTGATGTTGATTTTAAGTATTCTTGTAAGTACTTTACATCTTCAAGGCAAAAATCCTTATTCAGACTTATTTGTAAGAGGTTGGTATGCCGGGATTGATGGCGGCGTAAATATTGTTGCAGCCGAAGATTTTAAACCATATTTTCCACAATCGGCTATAAACGGTTCCGGAGTTACTTCACGTTTTATGGCAGGATATAAGTTTTCTCCATTATTTGAGTTGCGAGGATTAGCTGGTTTTTCTGAATCCAGATGGTATCATAAAAAAAACAGTAATTCATTTAATACTCAATATGCAGCATTGGATTTTAAAGCTCGTTTAGGTACAAATTTTTTTCAGTATGCATTGATAAGGAATACCGATTTTTCCATATTTGCTGGAGGCGGAGTCTTGTATCGGAATAAAATTACTCCAATAATTAGAGAAAATGATGATATTAATTTGATAATTCCTGTTTTGCGTATAGGAGCAGATGTTGAATATAAACTATCTGAAAAACTTAGATTGAATTTAAACGGCGAGTTCAATTTTACAGATGATAAACTAAACGGCTATGATGCAGGAAAACGATCGTTCGATTTGCTTAGTTGTATAACAATCGGTTTAATTTTCGATTTTAGCCCTGTTATGAAAGGCAGATGGAATTATTGAAGTCAATTTAGATTTTTTTTGAAATTTTTTTAGAAAAGTTATTTTAGTTACCAATTTTTAATGAAGATTCTTGTTACCGGAGGAGCCGGGTTTATTGGCTCCAATCTTTGCGAAGCACTGCTGAAACGCGGTGATGAAGTAACCTGTCTTGATAATTTTTCAACCGGAAAAATTGAAAATATTCAGCAACTAATTACAGATTATCCACATTCTTTTTGTCTCATCAAAGGCGATATTAGGAATATAGATGATTGCAGGAATGCTGTACATGGGAATGCTTATGTTTTACACGAAGCAGCTTTAGGGTCTGTTCCACGTTCAATTAAGGATCCAATAACGACTAACGATGTTAATATCAGTGGATTTCTTAATATGTTGGTGGCATCGCGTGATGCAGGTGTGAAGCGTTTTATTTATGCAGCAAGTTCTTCAACTTACGGCGATTCTGCATCGTTGCCAAAAGAGGAAGATATAATCGGGAAACCACTTTCGCCCTATGCCATTACGAAATTTGTAAATGAATTATATGCCGATGTTTTTTCACGTATTTACGGTTTAGACTGCATTGGGCTTCGTTATTTTAATGTTTTCGGACGAAAACAAGATCCGTTTGGAGCTTATGCTGCGGTAATCCCTCTTTTTGTAAAAAAAATGATTGCTCATGAAGATGTTGTAATAAATGGCGATGGAGAATTTTCGCGTGATTTTACATATATCGACAATGTAGTTCAAATGAATTTACTTTGCCTTGAAACCAATAATCCCGATGCAGTTAATAATGTATATAATGTAGCTTATGGGGAGCGTACCACACTCAATAGTCTTACTAAATATCTGAAAGAAATTCTTGGAGAATACGACCCTGAAATATCAAATATTAATATCATTCATGGACCAAATCGTGAGGGTGATATTCCTCACTCGCTTGCTTCTATAGAAAAGGCAAAAACGCTTTTAGGATATAAACCTGAGTTTGATCTTAAAAGTGGACTTATAGAAGCTGTAAAATGGTATAAAGAAATTTTTTAATTTCGTTACTTCAACTTAAAAATCAATTATAAAAAAATTAAAGTTTTAAAAATTAATAATATGAACTTATCTGAAATAAAAATTGCAGTGATTGGTTTAGGTTATGTTGGCTTACCGCTGGCACGACTTTTTTCCACAAAATTTCCTACTATAGGTTACGATATAAACACAGCTCGCGTTAACGAACTTATGAATGGCGTTGATTCAACACTTGAAGTTGAAGATGACGTATTACTGGAAGCTATAAATAAAGGTTTTATTTGTACAACTGAAATTGAAAAAATAAGTGATTGCAATTTTTATGTTGTAACTGTTCCTACACCTGTTGATAAGAATAATCGTCCTGATTTAACGCCACTCATCAAAGCCAGCGAATCGGTTGGAAAAGTAATTTCAAAAGGAGATATCGTTGTTTACGAATCTACAGTTTATCCCGGTGCCACTGAGGAAGATTGTTTGCCGGTTGTAGAACGTTCTTCCGGGTTAGTTTTTAATAAAGAATTTTTTGCAGGTTATAGTCCTGAACGCATAAATCCAGGCGATAAAGAGCATACGGTTGAGAAAATTAAAAAAGTAACATCTGGCTCAACGCCCGAAATAGGGAAAATTGTAGATGATGTTTACAGATCGGTTATAGTTGCAGGAACACATCTTGCGCCAACCATGAAAGTAGCCGAAGCAGCTAAAGTAATTGAAAATTCGCAACGCGACATAAATATCGCATTTGTAAATGAACTTTCCAAAATTTTTAATTTAATGGGTATCGATACGCATTCTGTACTTGAAGCTGCGGGTACAAAATGGAACTTTCTTCCGTTTAAACCGGGTCTTGTTGGTGGGCATTGCATTGGAGTGGATCCATTCTATCTGGCTCAAAAAGCACAGGAATATGGTTATCATCCTGAAATTATTCTCGCCGGAAGACGAATGAACGACTCAATGGGAAAATTTGTAGCTGCCGAAGTAGTGAAACTTATGATTAAAAATAATGTTCAGGTTAAGGGTGCGAAGGTTTTGATGCTTGGAATTACATTCAAGGAAAACTGTCCTGATATCAGAAATACAAAAGCGATAGATATTTATCACGAACTATTGGATTACAAAGCTGACGTTCAGGTTTACGATCCTTGGGCAAACCCCGATGAAGTAAAACATGAGTATGACATAAACATCTTGAATAAATATCCTGAAAGTAATGGTTATAGCGCAATAATTTTGGCGGTAAGCCACGATGAATTTAAAAATATCGATATGCTTGAACATAAAAAAAATGGTACCGTTATTTACGATGTAAAAGGATTACTTGATACTAATCTGATTGATGGCAGATTATAAATTTCAGTAATTATTTTTCCCGGCTAAATTAAAATTAATTGCATATCAAATAAATGGAAAGTTCAAATCCTGATTTATCAAAAATCGAACTTTTAATTCTCGATGTAGATGGTACTTTGACCGATGGAGGCATTTATTACGATGAAAATGGTGTTGAAACCAAAAAGTTTAATGCGAAAGACGGACTAGGAATTGCTATTGTTCAGAAAGCTGGTGTAGAGGTAATGTTACTTACCGGGCGAACCAGTAAAATTGTGGAACTCAGGGGTTTGGAGCTGAAGATAAAATATATTGTTCAGGGCGAAAAAGATAAAGCGGGTTTTCTGCAACAATTTTGGCAGGAAAAAAGCATAATTTCAGAGAATACTGCCTTTGTTGGCGACGATCTGAATGATTTAGATGCAATGAAACTTGTAACACACACCGCTTGTCCTGCAGATGCTGCAGATGAAATTATACAAATATCAGAAATTGTACTTAAACGTAATGGAGGTTTTGGCGCCGTACGTGAGTATATCGATTTAATCCTAAAATCAAAAGGAGCAACATTTAAATCTTCACAAACCAATATCCAGTAACTATTATATGAAAACTGCAATTGTAATTCCTGCAAGACTGAATTCAACGAGGCTTCCCGATAAAATTCTCGTTGACCTTGAAGGTAAACCTCTTATACAACGCACCTACGAAGCATGTTTGAGTAGTAAACTTGCAGAGAAAATTTATATTGCTGTTGATGACCACAAAGTCTTTGACGTTTGTGCTAAATTTACGCCGAATGTTATTATGACAGGAACTCATCACATTAGTGGTACTTCGCGAATTGCTGAGGCAGTTCAACATATCAATGCCGAAATAATTATTAATGTGCAGGGCGATGAGCCATTTATCAACTTTGAAACAATTGATAGACTTGCTCAGGTTTTTATTTCGGACAGAGATGTGATGATTGCCAGCGCATATAGTTACATTGCTTCGGAAGATGATATAAATAATCCAAATCTTGTAAAGGTAGTTACCGCGCTCAACGGGGATGCTATATATTTTTCGCGTTATGCAATACCTTACAATCGCGATAATGTATCTTACAATCCACACTTATACAAAAAACATATCGGAATTTATGGGTATCGGAAAAGTTTTCTGGATAAATTCAATGCAATGCAGAATTCAATGCTCGAAAATACCGAAAAGCTTGAACAATTGCGTTTTATCGAAAACGGATATAAAATCAGAATGATAGAAGTGGAAAGTTTCGAAAAAGGGATTGATACACCCGAAGATTTGGTTTGGGCACGTTCCGAGTTCCAAAAAAGATAGATGTTTTTTATCCGCGTTTTATAATCGAGTTTAAATTCTTTTTTATGGAAGATCTTTATTTAAAAATCAAGGATTCTGTTTTTTTTATTGCAGGTCCTTGTGTTATGGAAAGCTACGAGTTGATGGACGAGATTGCTGCAAAACTTGTTGAAATCAAAAACCGGCTTGAAGTTGAAATAATTTTCAAATCCAGTTTCGATAAAGCAAATCGTACTTCTGTAAATTCTTATCGCGGTCCGGGTTTGGATAAGGGATTAACATGGCTCGCCGATATTAAAACTAAATATAATATTGCTGTAACAACCGACATTCACGAAAGTTACCAGGCTGCGGCTGTTGGACAAGTTGCGGACATTATACAAATTCCAGCATTTCTTTGTCGTCAAACCGATTTGCTTGCTGAAGCTGCACGTACAAACAAAATTGTGAATATAAAAAAGGCACAATTTCTTAGCGCCGGAGACATGAAATACCCTGCCGAAAAAGTAATTGAATGTGGAAATGCAAAAGTGTTCCTAACTGAACGTGGTAGCATTATGTCGCCCGGTAATTTGGTGGTTGATTTCAGAAATATTCCTGCAATGCAAGCACTTGGATTTCCGGTGATAATGGATTGTACTCATGCGGTTCAAAAACCATCAACAGGAAATACAACTGGAGGGAATCGTGAATATGTTCGTCCTGTGGCTCTTTCGGCTAAAGCATTCGGCGCTAATGGTTACTTTTTCGAAGTTCACCCTGATCCGGATAAAGGTCTTAGCGATGCTCCAAATATGTATCCTCTTGAGAAGTTCGAATACTTAATAAAAGAACTCCTGAAATAAACTTCTCAATTTCAAAAGATTTATATAACCTGATATTTTAATCAGAATATATTTGATATTTATTTCATACATTAAAAAAATGAATAATCAGATTCTCAATATTGCGCGTGAAACGTTAGAAAATGAAGGTAACGCCATTCTCAACCATATTTCATTTATAAATGAAAGCTTTGTAAACGCCGTAGAACTTATACTTGCCTCAAAGGGTAAAGTTGTAGTAACCGGAATGGGAAAATCGGGGATAATTGGCAGGAAAATTTCAGCTACATTGGCAAGTACAGGCACTCCAAGTTTTTTTCTGCATCCTGCCGAAGCATTTCATGGCGATCTTGGTATGGTTACTACTGATGATTTGGTTTTGGCGCTCAGTAATTCAGGAGAAACAGACGAGGTACTGAAAATATTACCGTTTTTCCGACAAAACAAAAATAAAATTATATCGATTTGTAGTAATATTGATTCAACTATGGCGCACAATTCCGATATACATATCGAACTGAAAATTGATTCTGAAGCATGTCCGCTGAATCTTGCTCCTACAACTTCTACTACAGTTATGCTTGCTTTAGGTGATGCTTTGGCTCTCACATTAATGCAAATTAAAAACTTTAAGGAAGAAAATTATGCTCGTTTTCATCCCGGAGGCGCACTTGGACGTCGCTTGTTGGTGAAAGTTGAACACAAAATGCGAACTGACAATCTGCCGGTAATTGATGCCGATAGTTCGCTTAGCGATATTATAAATACAATGAGTAGAGGAAGACTAGGTTTAGCGCTTGTGAACGAAGGGAATAAGACTAAAGGTATTATAACCGATGGTGACCTGCGAAGGCTGATGGAGTTGCACGGTAAAAATGCATGGGATTTCAAAGCATCTGAATTTATGTCTCATAATCCGAAAACTGTGTTAATTGGTACATCAATTCACGAAACAGAAGAGCTTCTCAAGCAACTGAAAATTACTTCGCTTGTTGTAGTTGATGAACAGAAAAACTCTATGGGAGTTATACAAATTTATGATGTACGATAATTTTATTTTGTAAAAATCATGGATTATCTTTTTATTATTTGATTTAGAATGGGTTATTGTATCAATTTTAAGTGAAACATTTTTATGGATTGGAAAGACAAACTTAACGGACTAAAGAATATCTTGCCCGAAGGTGAAGAAATCAGCCTCCCCGAAAAAGTTGAAGAAAAAAAACAGCAAAAAGAACTTCTGCGTGTGGAACTTGATAAGCGTAACGGAAAACCTGCAACACTAATAACTGAATTTGCAGGAACCGATGATGAATTAAAGGAACTTGCACGCGTACTGAAAGTGAAATGCAGTTCTGGTGGTTCTTCGCGCGATGGCGAAATTCTGATTCAAGGCGATTTCAGAGTAAAAATTGC
>CAYONE010000009.1:0-70531 GCA_964405245.1 uncultured Paludibacter sp. | reverse complement strand
GCGGAAACACTTTGGAGGATATTGAAAGGAAAATGGATCAGACCTCAGGACTATGCGAGTACAGACACGCTTTTCTACGCAACCAACAGAGCGTTGGCTGCGATTGGGAATACACTGTTCATTAACTACTCGCATTATGTCGCTTAATTTTGATTATTTACTTAATAAATTCAAGCAGTTAATTGATTTTAAAAGTTAAGTCATTTAATTCTAAGTAGGGTCTGCTGAAAAACTACGGATAACTACGATGTAGTTAAAAGTGATTAGCTCCGAATGAAATTCGGGATGAATTGTGTATGAATTGAAGAACTCTGAAGGAGTTCAATAATCGAAACAGATTGATATTGAACTCATTCAGAGTTCAAATACTCGTACATCTACATCCATGGGTTAGCACCCATGGCTAAGCATATTAAACTCTTTCAGAGTTCTTTATTATGAAAATGACTTTTTTAATGCATGGATATTTAGTTTATAAATAAAAATTGCGTGCATTTACATATAAAGAATTGAATTTAGAATGTTTTTGTTGAGTGGAATAATACTTTTTCAGCAGACCCTATGTGAAGTTTTAAACAAGATATTTTCCTATCAAAAAAAATCAACTTTTTCATAACTCTAAAAAACCTAATAAATGGATAAATGTTATTTAAGGCTATTTAACAACTTAAAAATAATTATAGTCAGTATAATTGCTCCATATAAATGTACAATATTACATTATTGATTACATAATCATTTTATTACTTTGTAAAGTAAATAAATCTGATTATCGTGATTAAAAAATATTTCATAATATTGATTTGTGCAAGCATATTATTTAATGCTGAAGCTGCGACTGATTTTACAGGCAACAAACGTCATAAATATAGCTTTAATTTGCAGTGGCTCATGCATATTGGCGACAATATTTCAGGCGAGAAATCTTTTCATAATCCGAATTTGAATGACAATTCATGGAAAAAAGTAGATTTACCACGTGCCTTTAATGAAAACGAAGCATTTAGTGTAGCTATAGATGAACATACCGACACTATAATATGGTATCGTAAACATTTCAGATTACCAAAATCAGCAAATAATAAAAAAATATTCATTGAATTTGAAGGCATTCGTTTTGGAGGTGAGTTTTGGATAAACGGCAAACCTGTGGGCATACACGAAAATGGTGTAATGGCCTTTGGACTTGATATTACCGATTTTGTAAACTTTGAAGGAAATAATGTTTTTGCTGCCCGAATTGATAATTCCTGGCGTTATAAAGAACGTGCTACGGGTTCAACTTATCAGTGGAACGACCGGAATTTCAACGCTAACTATGGTGGAATTCCAAAAAATGTATTCCTGCATATTACTCCAAAACTGTATCAAACTTTACCGCTGTTTAGCAATTTAGGCACAACAGGGACATACATTTATGCCCGCGAAATCAACATTTCCCGTAAAAATGCATTAATTTATGCTGAATCAGAAGTAAAAAACGAATCTGGAAAAGAACAATATTTTTTGTTCGAAGTATTGATTGAAGATTTAGAAGGCAAAATTATTAAACAATTCACTGGAAATGAAATAAAAATTGGCATTGGTGAAACCAAAACTGTGAAAGCCGGCACATTGGTTGAAAATCTGAATTTCTGGAGTTGGGGTTATGGATATCTTTATAACGTTTATACTGTTTTGAAAACCGACGGAATGCCAATTGACGTGGTTAAAACCCGCACCGGATTCCGAAAAACGTCATTCAGGAATGGCATGTTCCAGCTCAACGACCGTGTATTGCAACTTAAAGGTTATGCTCAGCGCACCAGCAACGAATGGCCTTCAGTGGGGATGTCGGTTCCGGCATGGCTAAGTGATTTCAGCAATAAACTAATTGTGGAAGGAAACGGGAATCTTATACGCTGGATGCATGTTACGCCATGGAAACAAGATGTAGAATCGTGCGACCGAGTAGGATTATTGCAGGCGATGCCCGCCGGCGATGCAGAAAAAGATGTAACCGGACGGCGTTGGGAACATCGTTTAGACTTAATGCGCGATGCAATAATTTACAACAGAAATAATCCGAGTATAATTTTTTACGAAGGAGGTAACGAATCAATCAGTGAAGAACACATGGCTGTATTGAAATCCCTGCGTGACAAATATGATCCTTATGGTGGTCGTGCCATTGGCTCGCGCGAAATGCTCGACAGTAAAATTGCAGAATACGGTGGCGAAATGTTGTACATCAATAAAAGCGCAAAACATCCGATGTGGGCGACAGAATATTGTCGTGATGAAGGTTTACGTAAATACTGGGACGATTATTCTTTCCCTTATCATAAAGATGGTGAAGGTTCAAAATATTATAAATCGACAGTAAGCAACGAAATTGTACAACGACCTGATGCAACAGCTTACAACCGTAATCAGGATTCGTTTTTCGTAGAAACCATCATTCGCTGGTACGATTATTTTCGCGTTCGCCCCGGCACTGGAAAACGAGTAAGTTCAGGTGGTGCAAATATTATTTTTTCCGATTCGAATACACATTTTCGCGGGGCAGAAAACTATCGAAGGAGTGGCGAAGTGGACGCTATGCGTATAGCAAAAGATGCATTTTATGCTCATAAAGTAATGTGGAATGGTTGGGTGGATATTGAAAATTATGAATCATATATTGCAGGACACTGGGAAGCGCCTTTTAATGCTCCTTCAAATGGAAAACTCCCGACTCCACGCACAACAAAAGATGTTTTCGTGGTTTCTACCGGAGAAAAAGTTGAACTTTTCGTAAACGGAAAATCTCGTGGATTTGGTGAGCGTAAATATAATTTTCTTTTCACTTTTAAAGATATTACATACGAAACCGGAGTGTTAGAAGCTGTAAGTTATGATGCTGCCGGAAAAGAAGTACATCGTACAAAAAAAGAAACAGTGAATAGTGCTGAAAGAATAACTTTGAAACTTTTACAAGCTCCGGATGGATTTAAAGCCGATGGAGCTGATTTGGTACTGATCGAAATTGAAGTACTGGACAATAAAGGTCGCCGATGTCCGCTTGCTAATAATATGATAAGATTCGATTTGAAAGGTGAAGCCGAATGGCGAGGCGGAATAGCTCAGGGAAAAGAGGGGAACTACATTCTTGAAAAAAATTTGCCGGTAGAAGCAGGGATAAACCGGGTTTTGATTCGCTCAACCCGCAAAGCCGGAAAAATAAGTATCACAGCTATGGCAGATGGCTTGAAATCTGCAACTTTAAATTTCAGTTCTAAGCCGGTTACTGTTCAGAATGGTTTGAGTACTTACATATCAGGCGAATATCAACCATCAAACCTATCGCGTGGCGAAACCCCGAAAACGCCCTCTTACTCAGAAAAAAGATCCACTGTAAATATTGTTGCTGCAACTTCAGGAAGCAATGAGACGGATGTTTCAAATAGTTTTGACGACAACGAACTCTCTGAATGGAAAAATGATGGACGACTTTCAACGGGATGGATTAAATACGAACTTGAGCGCGATGCAACAATTAGCGAAACCGATTTAAAACTTACTGGTTGGCGTATGCGCTCCTACCCGATTCAGATTTTTGTGGACGATGTGAAAGTTTGGGAAGGTGAAACTGAAAAATCTCTCGGTTATGTGCATTTGCAATTTAAACCAACCCGCGGACGTTTTGTAACTATAAAACTCACAGGAACAAGCGATGATAAAGATGCATTCGGAGGAATTGTGGAAGTAGCTGCTTCTACCCCAGGCGAACTTGATTTATTTAAAGATCCTAATGCAACCAATGCAAAAGGGCAGTTGAGAATAGTAGAAGCTGAGTTTTACGAAAGAAATGAATTCAAAAAGAATTAAGTTTTAATTTTGTATTCAATATTACTCATTACATTGATGTGTTTATTGTGTCATAGCAGTTAAACGCTTTATTGATAAAACAAATATTTTTTATGTTGAAAATTTATTTTACTGTCATTTTTCTTTCTCTTACACTATGTCTTGCAGCACAGCAAAGTGTAAAAACATATTCTTTATCAGACACCACACATTTTTCTGAAATTTCGGGATATGGCTACGACATATTTCCTGCTCCAACAAAAAACAGTAAAAAGCCTTTTTTCTATTCCATAAAAGTACCTGATGGAAATTACCTTGTTAAACTTAAAATCGGCAGTAAGAAACAATCAGGAGTTACTACGGTTCGTGCAGAATCGCGTAGATTATACGTACAACAACGCGCCACAAAAAAAGGTGAGTTTTTTGAAGCATCATTTATTGTTCATAAACGGGAAACAAAAATCAATGAAAAAGAATCGGTAAAAATAAAAGACCGTGAAAAGACAACTTTTACATGGGATAATAAAATTACGCTTGAATTTAATGGCGAAGCGCCCGTTTGCGAAAGTATTCTTATTGAACCTGCACCTGCTTCTACTCCTACAATATTTCTTTGCGGTAACAGCACGGTTACCGACCAAAGTCGCGAGCCCTGGGCAAGCTGGGGTCAAATGATACCTTCATTTTTCAACGATAAAATTGCATTTGCAAATTATGCTGAAAGCGGCGAAAGCGGTAATACTTTTATTGCTGCCGGAAGGCTAAAAAAAGCTCTTTCGCTTATGAAATCAGGCGATTATTTGTTTATAGAGTTCGGGCACAACGACATGAAACAAACCGGACCGGGCAAAGGCGCATGGTATTCATTTCTGACGAGTCTGAAAACATTTGTGGACGAAGCCCGCGCCATTGGAGCATATCCTGTGCTGGTTACTCCAACTCAGCGACGTCGTTTCGAAAACGGACACAATCAGAATACACATGGAGAATTTCCGGAGGTTATGCGCTGGCTTGCAAAAAAAGAAAATATCCGTTTGATAGAATTAAACGAAATGACCCGAATTTTTTACGAAGCTCTTGGCGAAGAAAATTCAAAAAAAGCTTTTGTACATTATCCTGCAAACACATTTCCCGGGCAAAAGGAGGTATTAGCCGACAATACACATTTCAGCACTTATGGAGCTTATCAGGTGGCAAAATGTGTGATTAATGGTATGATGCAGGCAACTCCTGAATTGATAATATTTCTGAATCCAGGCTTTTGTTTTAATCCTGCTCAACCCGATAATCCCACTTCTTTCGTTTGGGAATTATCGCCAATGATTGATAAAGACAAACCTGATGGGGATTAAGGAGGTTTGAAAGGTTTGAAAAATTTGAAAAGTTTGAGAAGTTTGATGTTCAGTGTTTCGAGTTCCGGTTTCGAGTTTCGGGTTTCGAGTTTTGCGTTTTGGGTTTTGAACTCTTGATTCTTGATTCTATTTTAAAAAACTTTCAAAAGTCCTACGATGTTTTGAAGTGTCTTTTGCTCTTTGTTCTAATAAATAAAAATATTATGCGTAAAACAATTTTATTTCTTCTTGTTCTAATTTTGCCGGCAATGGCTTTCGGATTAAAAAAGAAAAAAACGGCTGCTGTAAAAGATTTGTTTCCCGATGGAACAGAAATTCCCGAGTGGTTTCGCTATACTGAAGCTATCGATATTAACAAATTTGGGAAATTGTATCGTATTACCGACTTTATGGTGGTAAATGACAGCAATTTATTACAGACTGAACAAATTCAGGAAGTTATCGACCGTGCAGCTGCCGATGGAGGTGGTGTTATTGTAATTCCTAAAGGAGTTTTCCTTAGTGGGTCAATATTCTTCAAGCCAAAAACACATTTGTATCTCGAAGAAGGTGCAGTACTTAAAGGAAGTGATGATATCAGTAATTTCCCGATTAAAGTAACACGCATAGAAGGACAAACTTTAAAATATTTCACTGCACTGGTTAATGCCGATAGCCTCGATGGGTTTACCATTTCGGGAAAAGGCGCTATTGATGGCAATGGTTTGCGTTACTGGAAAGCATTTTGGCTGCGCCGGCAATGGAATCCTCAATGTACAAACATGGACGAAATGCGCCCGCGACTGCTTTATATTTCCAATAGCAAAAATGTACAAATTAGTGGCGTACATTTAAGAAATTCCGCATTTTGGACTACACATTTTTATAAATGCGAAAAAATTAAACTACTTAACCTGCGAATAACTTCGCCTGCAAGTCCTGTAAAAGCGCCAAGCACCGATGCCGTGGATATTGATGTGTGCGCCGACATGCTGATAAAAAATTGTTATATGTCGGTAAACGACGATGCCATAGCTCTTAAAGGTGGAAAAGGTCCTTTTGCTGATAAAGATCCCAATAATGGCGGTAATCGCAATATTCTGATTGAAAACTGCGATTTTGGTTTTTGTCATAGCGCGGTTACCTGTGGAAGTGAATCGTTACATAACTACAATATTGTTTTCCGAAATTCTACTGTCCGCAATGCACAACGGTTACTTTGGTTGAAAATGCGCCCCGACACTCCTCAAAAATATGAATTTATTGAAGTAAATAACATAACAGGCGATGCTCGCAGTCTGGTTTATATCAAGGCTTGGAATCAGTTTTTCGATTTAAAAGGAGAAAAAGCTATTAAATCTTCATCGGCAAACAATATCGTTTTGAAAAATCTGAAATTTGATTGCAATGTTTTGTTTGACATCGATAAATCAGAGCAATATCAACTTTCAACCTTCACTTTTGAAAATCTTGATGTAACTGCTAAAAGCAAAATGAATATCAGCAATGAACAGATTCAGAATATTTTTATGAAGAATGTAAAAATAAATGGCAACGATGTATTTTCAGGCAAATAAATAATAACGATAAGTTGATTTCACAAATCCGCTTCACATTTTAATAAAGGTGAAAGCGGATTTTTGTTTTGAAGTAATTTTCCATAAAAAACATTCCAATTGTTTTGAAGTTGAAAAATATTTGCACAATGCGTATTATTCAACTATTTTTGTGCAAAGTTGAACTTTTACACTTATGGCAAAAATTTTAGTTATAGATGACGAACGCAGCATACGCAATACGCTGAAAGATATTCTGGAGTTCGAAAAACATCAGGTAATAGTAGCAGAGAACGGAAAAACAGGGCTTGAAACTGCTTTAAATGCTCCTTTCGATGTGATATTTTCAGACATTAAAATGCCCGAAATGGATGGGATTGAGTTACTCACAGCACTAAAAGAACAAGAAGTGGAAGCGCCTGTGGTAATGATTTCCGGACATGGAAATATCGAAACAGCGGTGGAATGTATTAAAAAAGGCGCTTTCGATTTTATTGAAAAACCAATTGACCTGAACAGACTTTTAATTACCGTTAGAAACGCGCTCGATAAGAACACTTTGGTTGCCGAAACCAAAACCCTGAAGCGCAAAATAGCAAAACGTCATCAAATGGTTGGAGCATCGCCTGCTATTGAGAAAGTACGAATGATGATTGATCGCGTAGCACCAACCGATGCTCGTGTTTTGATTACAGGCGCAAATGGAACCGGTAAAGAAGTTGTAGCCCGTCTGCTTTACGAACAAAGCAACCGGGTAAACGCTCCATTTGTGGAAGTTAACTGCGCTGCCATTCCATCGGAACTTATTGAGAGCGAACTTTTCGGACACGAAAAAGGTTCATTTACATCGGCTATCAAACAACGCATTGGCAAGTTTGAACAAGCTGATACAGGAACAATTTTTCTGGATGAAATTGGCGATATGAGCCTATCGGCGCAAACAAAAGTACTGCGTGTATTACAGGAAAATGAACTCACACGCGTTGGTAGCGACAAAAGCATTAAAGTGAATGTGCGTGTGCTTGCCGCAACCAATAAAAATCTGAAAAATGAAATTGAAGCAGGAAATTTCCGCGAAGATTTATTTCACAGGTTAAATGTGATTCCAATTCATGTACCTTCACTTGACGAGCGTAAAGATGACATTCCACTTCTGATTACTCATTTCTGCGATTTGATTTGTAGCGAAATGGGTACTCAGTTGAAAAATTTTGAACAGGATGCAGTAAAAATGCTTCAGGAAAGAAGTTGGCCGGGTAATATTCGTGAACTTCGTAATGTGGTGGAACGATTAATTATTCTCGGTGGAAATACTATTTCGAAAGAAGAAGTAGAAATGTTTGCATAAAAAACAACCCCTAACCCCTATAGGGGAACAGGATTTGTTTATTACAAAAATTATATTTTTTTATCTATACTAATTTTTCTTATTCCCCTTTAGGGATTAGCGGCATCATTATGAAAGCTATTAACGAATTACGAATTGCAATTTGCAGTGATCATGCTGGATTTGAACTTAAACAGTATTTAATTGAATATCTAAAATCAAAAAATCCGGTAGCTTTGCACGATTTTGGAACTTATACAGCGGAAAGCTGCGATTATGCCGATTTCGCGCATCCAATGGCTTCGGCGGTTGAAAGCGATGAGTTTGATTATGGAATTTCCATTTGTGGAAGTGGAAACGGCATCAGCATGACTGTAAACAAACATCAGGGAATACGCGCTGCACTGTGCTGGAATACTGAAATTGCTCGTTTAGCCCGCGCACACAATAACGCGAACGTACTTTCATTGCCGGCACGGTTTATTTCAGTTACCGATGCTTTCGAAATGGTTGATTATTTCTTTGCCACCGATTTCGAAGGCGGACGCCATCAAAGTAGAATTGATAAAATTCCGCAATGCTGAGAAATAGAACAAGGAAAAATGAATAATGAATAATGAGCAAAGACAGTAGCAGGTTATATGGAGATATGTAGAGGAGAAGAGAAGACAACAAAAACAATGAAACTTTGAAACCTGAAACTCTGAAACAAAAAATCAATAAAAAATGCAAAGAACTGAAATATCAAAATACGGCGAGTTTGGTTTGATAAAACATCTTACCGAAAAATTTAAACTTCAAAATACATCAAGTATAAAAGGTGTGGGCGACGATGCTGCCGTTTTGGATTACAACAACAAAAAAGTACTCGTTACCACCGATTTGCTGCTTGAAGGTATTCACTTCGATTTAACTTATATGCCACTTAAACATCTTGGTTATAAATCGGCGATTGTGAATTTCTCTGATATTTATGCTATGAATGGTCAACCGAAACAAATTACAGTTTCGCTGGGCATTTCGAAACGATTTTCAGTTGAAGATTTGGATGAATTATACGCCGGAATTCAACTCGCCTGTAAAAAATATGGCGTTGATTTGGTTGGAGGAGACACTTCAGCATCGATGACCGGATTAACCATAAGCATAACCTGCATTGGCGAAGGCGAAGAGGGGAAAATTGTTTACCGAAATGGCGCAAAACCAAATGATCTGATTTGTGTAAGCGGCAATCTTGGAGCCGCATATCTTGGATTGCAACTACTCGAACGTGAAAAATTGGTATTTAATACCGACAACAATGCTCAACCCGATTTTGAAGGAAAAGACTATATCCTTCAGCGTCAGCTTAAACCCGAAGCGCGTAAAGATATTGTGAAAGCGCTTGCCGAAAAAGGGATAATTCCCACGGCTATGATGGATATTTCAGACGGACTTTCATCGGAATTAATTCACATCTGCACTCAAAGTAACACCGGTTGCAGGGTTTACGAAGATAAAATTCCGGTAACATATCAGGCAGTAGTTATGGCAGAGGAGCTGAATATGAATATAGTTACCTGCGCACTCAATGGCGGTGAGGATTACGAACTTGTTTTCACAGTTTCTATTGATGATTACGATAAAATTGTTTCAATGGAAGGTGTTGGCATAGTTGGTCATATTAACACTCCAGACAAAGGATTGCATCTTGTTGGTCGCGAAGGCGAAGAATTGCCTTTAAAAGCTCAGGGGTGGAATTCGTTGGAATAAAATCATGTTAAAATTCTTCAGATACAAGACATAACTTGTCTCTGAAGATATTCAGGTTTTAAATCAATAAAAAATACTCTTTGCGAGTAGTCGCAATTTTATTTTGCAAACGATGGCATACCTTTTACCACGCCACCTATATTCACTTCGCTAAAATTTATATTCTCTGCATTATTTATGCTGAGAGCAATTGTAGCAGTATCAATCTGAAAATTTGAGAAGCTGATGTGTTTTACTTTTTTAGTAGGAAAACCTTCGATTACAATTCCTGAATTATTGGCTTTACAGCAATAAAAACTATCCACAAAAATTTTCTGAATATCGGTTTCGAATCCTGCACCTTCGCCATGATAGAATGATGTAACGTAGAACGCGTCTTCCACTTCGCCAAACTGCACATTATTCACGAAAATATTCCGAATAAATCCGCCCCTGTCAGGATTTGATTTCATGTAAATTCCACGCTTGCAATATCCGCCGAAAGTACAGTTTTCCACAAATACATTTTGTACACCGGCAGACATTTCGCTGCCGATTACAACGCCGTGCAAACCTTTAAAACGGCAGTTTCGGATAATTATATTTTCAGATGGAATGGCTGTTTTACGGCCTTCGTGGTCGCGTCCGGCTTTTATTGCCACATTATCATCGCCATTATCAAAATTAATATCTTCAATCAGAATATTTCTTGAATATTCAGGATCGATGCCATCATTATTCGGATTTTTGGCATCGAAACTTATGCCTCGTACAACAGCATTTTCAGACTTCAACAAATGTATGCACCAGAATGGCGAATTTGTAATATGAATGCCTTCAATCAGAATGTTATTACATTCGAGAAATTGCATCAAATGCGGACGGAGGAAATGCTCTTTGCCAAAAATTCTATCTTCTACAGGCACATTTTTGTGGTTCATCTCCCTGCTGAGCATTTGACTTTCTTTCTGCTTTTCTTTCCAGCCGGTAAAAACCCCAAGTGCATTTCCATCGATTGTTCCTTCGCCAGTAATTATTATATTTTTGAGCTGATAGCCATAAATAAACGGACTGTAATTGTACAGAAATGTGCCTTCCCAGCTTGTTAAAACTACAGGCAAATAATGTTCGGGATTATTACTGAATTTTAATCTCGCTCCCTTTTGCAGTTCAATACAAATATCACTTGCAAGGTGAATTGGTCCGTTGAGCAAATAAACTCCTGAGGGAACAATTAGCCGAACGTTTTTCTTTTCACCGCAAAATCTAATCGCTTTATCGAAAGCCGGTTTACAATCGGTTATAGAATCAGCAATAGCGTCAAAATCAAGTATTGAAACAGAATTTTGAGGAATTTCAGGCGGGTTAATTTGACACAGAATAGCATTTCGGGCTGTAATTCTGTCAATTGTTTGTTCATCTGATTTATTACACGAACTCAATAAACCTATTAACAAAACGCAAGCAATTACCTTTTTTAGAATTTTCTTCTTCATTTTCTGATATAGTTCTGTTTCCGGAATTACTTGATGCAAAAATCTGTTTAATTTTCTTCTTTCAGCAATTTAATTTTTGTTGAAGAATTTGCAGTAGAAATTTCGGTAAAAAACATTCCGTTAAGAAAATTATTTTCGCCAAAAAAATTGCAAATAAAATTACATCTTCCATCTGTAAATTTCTGATGAAAAATTGTTTTGCCGGAAATATCAATAATTTTTAATGCTTCTATCGGATATTCAGACGTAATATTCATTTCGTTTGTAACCGGATTTGGAAATACAGTACATTTGTTTTTAAACATAGTTTCTGTTACACCTGATTTTTCGAACATTTCAACCAATCTGTACATCTCGCTTCCGGCAAGCAAAAAACCACCCAAACCATAATCTTCAAAATTTGGCATTTTATCGTACGATAACGGTTGACCATCGGAGGGTTTGCTGCCGGTTGACTGTACATAACCCAATGCGCCATCATCGTGTAAGGCATCTTTTATCAGTCCGTTCCAGGCTTTTAATGTTGCAGGTAAATAAGTTTCAGCATCCAAATACCCGTTTCTTATTCCCCACGCCAATCCATAAGTAAAGAAAACTGTTCCTGATGTTTCTTTTCCTCCATAATCGTTCGGATCGCCCAGGTTCGGATTCCAGAATCCATCATCGCGTTGTATGGTAATAAGTTTCGATGCCATTTCTTTGAACATGGTAAGATATTCCTGGCGATGTGGAGCTTTTTCGGGCATAATATCGAGCACACGAACCAATGCGGCAAACACCCAGCCATTTCCGCGTGACCAGTAAACAGGCAAACCATTCGGACTTTTCGTTGGAGGAAGAAACACACTGTCGCGATACCAAAGTTTATCCGCAGGATTGTAAAGTCCGGTGTTTTTCTTTACTCTGTAGCGTGCAAAATGATACATTTCGTACATTTTCTCGTAATATTTATCATTGTTGTAAAGCACTCCGAATTTTGCAAAAACCGGCATTGCCATGTGCAGCGCATCAATCCACCACCAGTCATTCGATTTAGAGGTTTTACACATCGAATCGATGCTGAATTGCGTTGGCGCTATTCTTTCGGGTTTGTTATCAATATTGAAAAGCTCAATGTAGGTTTGTCCGCAACACATGTTATCGGCATTACGGTTGAAAGCTGCTCCCACATAAGTGGGTTGCCATTTATGGAAATTCCCCCAGTTTATGGCATAATTATACAAATTATTGTTGTTGGTAAGATAATAAAGTTGCATCAATCCTTCGTAATAAGTAGCTCGTGTCCATAGATTGCTTGGACGGGTTTTGTCGGTAACAATTGCAGTTGTAGGATCAGGCCATTTTTTCATAAAATATCCGTTGGCGAGTTCCAAATTATTTAAAATCAGATTTTTTTGTGGCATTTGAGCCAAAAGGGAATTTGCAACACACAAAAGAAACGAAAATAAAATAGTTTTGAGCATAATATATGACAGATTTTGAAGCTTATGTCGAATTCACGAAATTTAAATTATTTTTTAGTATGGAAAAAGCATTCAAGTGGATAGTATGAATAATTATTCCGTTTCCAAATAATTAATATATTGTTGGGAATTCTTTTGGTTATTCTGCGAATTAAACCGACTTGGTTTTTTATTGATAATAAGTGTTGAAGGAATTTGTGAGAGTTCTCCCTTTTCGGATTCTGAAAGCAGATTCCATGTAGGATAACTTATAAGCAGAAAACTAAACCTTGAAATCATAACAGCGTTGTTTTTTGAGCTTTTAAGCTGTTTGAATCTTACAGGAAAAGCAGATTTAAGCTCATTCATATTTCGCTGAATTTCTTCGTTGGTTTGTGTGGTTTTATTTAAGTCGATAACAAAAACACTTGCTTCAGAATTATTTCGCATCAATCTGCGGGCATATCTGAGCAGAAACACATCTGCAGAACTGTTAAGCAAAACTACAGTAGTAGTGATGGACTTAAATCCACGATTTACAAAAACTCCCACACTACATTTGCTGTTTTCGATAAAATATTTTGTTTTGTCTTTTATCAGCCCACCGGGATAAAAAATAGTTTGGGAGCGACGTACACTTTTAAGAAATTTGTTTATCAGTTTGTTTTTTGAATATCGGACATTATCGTTAAAAAACTGAATTCCCGAGAGCGAAATACCGGCGCCGACAAGTATAAAATCAAAGAAATTTTGATTCCCGGTTTTAACTACGCAGGATTCGATATTGTCTGAAATTTTATATTCAGTTTCGAGCGGAAGTTTTAATTTTTCAGCTTCCTGAATTACTCCTTTAAAACTTTCGGATGCAAACTGTTCACTATAAATGGGATTTGTAAATGTACCCGGAGTGATATGCAATGCTCTTACAACCAACGAATTTTTTGCTCCATCGAGTACGGATTTTGCCACATTGAGTAAAGCGCGAGAGTTTTCCGGATTACCTAAGGCAATAAGAACTTTAAACACACCCTGAGCCTGTTGTTGTTTAATTTCAGCTTCTATAGCTTTATTCGGGAAAACATGGTTGATAAGCGAAAGAGCGGGCGATGTCATAAAAGTTGTAACCAAAGCCATAAGCACCAGCATTACAAATATCTGAGGAGGCAAAATTCCCATTTCATAACCAATATTCAGTACTATCAACTCCATCAATCCCCGGGTATTCATAAGTACTCCTATTGACAAACTGTCTTTCCAGTTTTCGCCCAGAAACTTAGCGGTAATAGCGCTTCCTGCGAATTTGCCAAATATTGCTACAATAATAAGAAGAATACATATCCACCAAAGGTGCGGTGTATTGAGCAATCCAATTTCAGTACGTAATCCGGTAAACACAAAAAACAATGGCAAGAGCAATGCGAGTGCCACATCTTCAACTTTATCGATAATAATTTTTCGAAAATTTGGCATAGGAGGCATTATCACCCCGGCGAGAAATGCGCCAAATAATGCATGAATGCCAATAAGTTGTGTAGCGAAAGAAGATAAAATCAAAACAAGAAAAATAAAGGCAATCAGATTTTTATTCAAAGTTTCAGTATTATGATAAATTTCGCCTACCTTTTTAAGAAATGGCTTAACTATAAACATCATAACCAGAATATAACCTACAGACAAACCAATGGTGTAAAGCGAACCGGAAAGACTTCCGGTTTTAACAATGGCAATTACAGCAGCCAAAACACTCCATGCAGTTACATCATTAAATGCAGCGCTTGCAAGCGATATAGTTCCAAGATGCGTTTTTGTAAGTCCGCGCTCCTGAACTATTCTCGCCAGCACAGGAAATGCTGTTATGCTCATCGAAATTCCAACAAAAAGGGCAAATGACATAAAGTCGGTTTGTTGGGCTGCAAATTCTTCGTAAAGAAAATATGCAAGTAACATGCCCATAAAATAGGGAATAATAATACTTGCGTTACTTATCACAAAAGTAGCTCCCATTTTACTTTTGAGCGAATCCATATTCAGTTCCATGCCAATGGTGAACATAAATAAAACTAAACCCACCTGACTTAGAATATGAAGATTTTCGAGTGAATGTTCAGCAAAAAGGAAATGAAATGTATCAGGCAAAAATAATCCAAACAGCGAAGGACCAAGCGCGATACCGGCAAGAATTTCTCCTATCACGGTTGGTTGTCCGATTTTTACAAATAGAAATGAAAAAACACGGGAAACAGCAAGAATTGAAATTATTTGTAATAATAACAACGCGAGTGGCTCCGCAAAATTTACCTGAACCGATTCTTTAAAATTATCGAAGTTACTCCTGTTTTCGGTTGAAATAAGTGCTTGCGAATTTACAACATCAGAGGAATTAAAAATGTCAGCCTTGTTAAATAGCAAATAAGTTAATACGATAAATGTCAGAAGCATCGCAATAAAGAACAACCATGTTTTCAGATTTTTATTACCCATAAGTTGATTTTGCGAAGTTTGAATGTGTGTTTCTTATTAGATTGTTTGTTTTTAAAAAAATCATAACAACAAAATTAGCAATATTTTTTGTGAATGAATACAAGTTTCAATGTATTATTCACTTCCTTTCAAATTATTTATTTCATCAATTTCTATCAATTTATTCATTATTGCATATACGGTTAACCCTGCTGTGCTGTGTATCTCAAGTTTTCGGGTTATATTGCGCCTATGACTAATTACGGTATGTGTCGAAAGAAAAAGTTCGTTCCCTATTTCCTTATTTGTCAATCCTTTTACAAGACAAACCAACACTTCTTTCTCGCGGGCGCTCAACACATCGCTCCCAATTACCGATTCGTTAGTTGAGCCGATAGTAAATAATTTTTCAATTTTCTTTACAATTGTATCCTGCGAATCATGTATTGTTATAACTTCATCAAATTGAGTTAAGAGTGTATCTGCTATTTGTGTTGTCAAAAAAGCAACACATTTCAGTTCTTTTGAGTCAACTTCCGATTTAATTCTTCGTGGTTCAACACTTCCCCAGTAAATCGGGTTAATAATGAGTAAATCAGGTTTTTGCGATTTAATAAAACCATGCAATAACTCCAATGATGCTGTTTCGGAAACCTGTACATGAAATTGACTCACGCGTTTAAGAACAATGGCAAGTCCGCTTCGTAAAATCACCGAAGGTTCAGCTATGAGGATTTTAATATTTCTGTGCATTATTTTTTATCCATTTTTTTTTCGATAGATTCAACTAATGGCACAAAAAAATAATCCTCAACATAGTTATGCGCCCTTAAATCGTTCTCGCACGAAAGTAAATCAAACAACACATCGTTTAGTTGATAGCTGATTCCCTTTGCCGGATAGTGTTTAATTAATATATTCTTCAATTCTGCGAGTTTAGAATCAATATCCGTATGGTGTGCTTCAAAATCAGCAATTCGGAATTTATGAGTTTTTTCACCGGAGAGCAGATTCATTACATAAGGAAAAACAATTTTATCTTCAAACTCGATGTGTTTTTGTACTTCATCGTAATACTCATCGAAAAACTTAACAAAAATAATCCGGTATGCATTATCCTGCTCAGGTAAAGCAATTGCATCGACAAGTTTCAACTTAATGGATGGAAGTTTGTAGCTTAAAAAATAACTGTGTGCATTACGTAAATATGCAATTACTGTTTCTAATGAAATTTTCCCAATATCTTCAAAAGGTAAAATTGCCGTACCTTCAGCTAAGAAATTGATTACAGCTAAAAAAGTTTCAGTATGAATTCCATTGGCTTCACAGGCTTCTCGCACTGTTTTGTTTCCAAAACCAAGAGAAATGCCAAATCTGCTTACCGACGATAAAAGCGATGCATCATCGTCAATCAGATTGCTCATTCTTGTTTCAGGGGAATATTTATGCTTTGTCATGAAATTTATAACAAATTAAATTTATAATTCATTTCATATTTTTTAAATCAAATATAAACAAGTTAACTTCTGATAATGTTCAAAGATATAATTGAGTTCTATTTTGAGATCAACAAACTTATTTTATAGTTTGAAAACTGGCATCATTTTTGAAAAGCTAAGTTCACTGAATAAGATTTGATTATCAAAACCGTTATTTGATAAAACATTATCATATGAAAGCTAATCACAAAAAACGCATTCTTCTGTTTAAAATTTAATCTATGCAAATATATCTATTTTTTGCCAAAACAAACTGTAGGTTTATAGTGTTAAACATTTACATAAAGTTTAACAAGTGAGGGTTAAGGTTTAATTCATGATTATTTTCATTAATTTTACGTCAATCGTAAATTTAGTGATAAAAATAATTCAAAATTCGCATAATTTTAATTAAGTTTATGCCGTTTTTCAGAATATGGAAGTTTAGTTTTTTTTAATAGAGTATCAGGAATCTCAGTATTAATTTTTTAATCGAATTTATATAAAACTGAATTATTAAAAGCATATGAAAACAAAATTAATTATCATTTTTATTCTTACAGTTTTGGTTGCAGGAGCATACGCTCAGGATGATGCATATTATACGACCAAGTCGGCAAATAAAGAAAAATTTTTCAAATACGGTATAAAAGCCGGTTATGATATGCATCCGATAACTTTGGATTTTCAGGAAATAACCGAGCAATTGCAAAATGGATATCAGGCAGGAATATTTGCACAATTAGGTCGTACACTTTACTTGCAACCGGAGTTATATTATGCCGCTTATACCAATCCTTTAAACAGTGTAAATTCCGACAAAATTGCATATCTGAGAGCCCCTGTATTAGTTGGACTTCGTTTAATTAATCTTGGCATAATCAGCGCTCATTTGCAGGGAGGACCTGTATTCCAAAGTTTGTTATCTGATGTTCAATCGGGGATTTCGCCTGATAAATTTTCTTACAACTGGCAGGTAGGTGTAGGCATAAGTTTATTTGGAATTCTTACAGCAGACGTACGTTATACCCTGCTTGAAGGAGTGGAAATTAACGAACAGGTAAATAATTTCAACCCGGAAACGAGTACACTGAATTTAACAGTAGGTTTCAGATTAAGGTAAGCTAAATTTTTACTCATTGCCGGCAAATTTTTATTGTTGGCAATGAGATATAGTAGTTTTGAATTCCTCTGTTTTAACAAGCAGAATCATTCATAACATTTCAAATTGAAATACATTAGATTTCAAAAACGGTTTTGTTAACAATAAA
This sequence comes from uncultured Paludibacter sp., assembly GCA_964405245.1. GTDB lineage: Bacteria > Bacteroidota > Bacteroidia > Bacteroidales > Paludibacteraceae > Paludibacter. The sequence goes on along the minus strand of CAYONE010000009.1, from coordinate 52,611 downwards.
CATAAACCTCTTATTATTTCCTTATAAGGAATCTTTAAAATTTTTACAGATATGAAAAAATCCACAATTACGGCTATTCTGATAGCTATGTTTTTATTTTTACCATTGGTAATCTATGCTCAATTCAACACTTCAAATCTCAAGGCAATTGCGAAAGAAAAATATGCCGATACAGAAAAAAAACTACTGAAAGACCTTCAGAAAAAACCCAATGATGTAGAGTTAAACTTCACGATGGCTATTTTGTATATTTCTCCAAAATTTCAGAATTACAACATAGAAACAGCTTATGACTATCTATACAAAGCTCAAAAAGCGTTCGAAAGTATTACCGATGATAAAGTTATTAAACGCCTGAGTAAAATTCCAATAAACACACTAATACTTGAAAATTACACAGATACAATTTGCAGCAGAGCATTTGACAAAGCGTCTGACATTAACAATTTAGATGCTTACGAGAATTTTCTGTCGGTTTACAAAACTTCTCCCGAAAAGTATGTAAAACGCGCCACTGACTTACGTAACGAGAAAAAATTCGAAAATGTTGTTCAGGGAAATTCGGTTGAAGCTTATCAGGACTTTATAAACCGATTCCCCGATGCCGCACAAATTCCCGAAGCAATTACTAAGCGAAATGCGCTTGCTTTCGAAAAAACCCGCCGCCTGGATAAAATACAGGATTACCGCGATTTTATAAGCAAATATGCTGATGCTAAAGAAGTAGAATCGGCTTATGACCGCATCCACGAACTTGCATACCAGCAAGCTGAACGCGAAAATACTGCAGCTTCATACAAGTATTTCATCGATGAATTTCCATCGAGCAAGCAATACAAAAAGGCATTTAACATGATGGAAAAACGCCAGTTTCTTGAAAACACTACGCCCGGCGATTGGAAAAAATACCGCGACTTTATTAAACGTTTCCCTGAAAATTCCTGGAAAACCTTTGCTCTCGATAGCATATATATGATTGGTACAAAAACTGAGAACATCGAAATTTTGAGTTATTGTATTGACAATTTTAGCGCGGAAAAACGGAATAAGGCACTACACATATTATATGATATTTTTACGGCTGATGGTGAAAAATCTACCCTTGATATGTTTTATTCTCTTTATGACGATGAGAGTTTCACCGATTTCAAAATTGCCGATTACAAATGGGTTACCATTGGCGATTCTCTCCTTAAAATTGTTCCCCGTGAGATAAACAAGCCAATTTATGAGAAATATATTAAAGAAACCGCGCCTGGTCAAAAAGCTTTCAGGGTTTTACGTAGATTGATAGAGCAGGATGTTGATACAAAAAATTGGAGTAGTGCGCTTGAAACTGTAAATAATTACGCCATCTACTTCAAAGGCAAAAACAAAAGTTTGAATGAACTTCAATATTTTCTTGATAAGCTGAAAAATGCGCCAAAACCACAGATAAATATACAAACCGCACCAATAAATGAACCTGAAAAAGAGAAAGCTATAGAATCAGAAAAGAGTGAAAACAAAAATCAGGAAATAATACCGGAAAAAACTCCTGAAACACCTAGTGAAAATGCAAAAGAAGAAATTGTTGAGGGTAAAAACTGAGAATAATAAACTGTTATTTTTGAATATTATAAAAAAATCTTACCTCTTTATGGGGTAAGATTTTTTTGTGCTTTTTAAAATCCAATCGATTTCAGATTCAAACCGGCTTTTTCGTCCAATCCGAACATAAGGTTCATGTTTTGTACAGCTTGTCCCGAAGCGCCTTTCAGCAAATTGTCAATCATAGAAACTATTAAGAGCTTACTGCCATGCTTTTCAACATAAATAATTGCCTTGTTGGTATTTACAACCTGTTTCATATCAGGATTTTTATCCACAACGAAGGTAAAAGCACAATCTTTATAGAAATTTTTGTAAAGTTCTTTCGCTTCGTCAATAGTTAAATCGCAATTTAGATAATTCGAGGCATAAATACCTCTTGCAAAATTTCCGCGCACAGGAATAAAATTAATTTCTTTCTTAAAGTTCGATTGTAACTGCTTGATAGATTGACCAATTTCCATCAAATGCTGATGTCCGAAAGCTTTGTACATAGAGATATTGTTATTTCGCCAACTAAAATGCGTAGTATCCGAAGGTTTTACACCGGCGCCGGTTGAACCTGTTATGGCATTAACGTGAACTTCATCGTTCAGCAATCCTGCGGCAGCTAATGGAAGTAAGGCTAATTGAATACAGGTAGCAAAGCATCCCGGATTTGCAATACGGGTAGCGTTTACAATTTCTTCCCTGTTCAATTCAGGTAGTCCGTAAACAAAATCGTGCTCCGAACTTTTCTTTCTGTAATCTGTCGATAAATCGACTATTTTTAAGTTCGCCGGAATTTCGTTTCCATCAACGAACTTTTTACTATCGCCATGCGCCGAGCACAAAAACAGCACATCAACCTTATCGAAGGGTAATTCGCTTGTAAATTTCAAATCGGTATCGCCGGTTAAACCACCATGAACATCCGAAATCAGGTTTCCGGCGTTGCTGCTACTGTTCACAAAAACTATTTCCACATTTGGGTGATTCACCAAAATCCGCAGCAATTCACCTGCTGTATAACCTGCACCACCAATAACGCCAGCTTTAATTTTTATCATATAGAAAATATTTAAAATGGAAAATGAAGTATGAGAATGAAGTAAAATTATGTATTTCGATTACTTTTTCTATTCCACAAAAATCTTGCTCCAATTATGCTTCCGAGCGTTGCAAAAAACGCCACAAGAAAAGCTTCAAGTCCGAGTTTGCCGAAATTCCTTACAACATTTTCGTTTACTCCAACTTCTAATCCGAGAATAAACAAAAGCGCCCAGACAAGCGTTGTAGTAACTCCGTTGATAAAACTGATGCGGATTTTACGCATTAAATAACCAACGACGATACCTGCGAACATGAATAGAAGTACAGTAAACATTTACCTTTCAAAATGTTTTAAATTTTATGCAAAGATAATTGATGCAATTCATAAATGAATTATCATTGATAAAATCTATGGTAAAATCAGAAAACCGGATAAAATTAAGTGCAAAAAAATGAGTAACTTTGCACCTTCAAAAAACAATTTTTTAAATATAAGATAAATCAATAAAAATCAAAACTATATGAGCAAAAAAGCATTATTAATGATTCTTGATGGATGGGGTATTGGAAACCATTCGAAAGCTGATGTAATTTATAATACTCCTACTCCTTACTGGGATTATTTAATGTCAACTTACCCTAATTCGCAACTTTTGGCATCGGGCGAAGATGTTGGATTGCCCGATGGTCAAATGGGAAATTCTGAGGTTGGACATCTCAATATTGGCGCAGGACGCGTAGTTTATCAGGATTTGGTAAAAATAAACATTGCCTGTCGTGATAACAGTATAATGCAAAATCCAGCTGTTGTAAAAGCCTATTCGTATGCCCGCGATAACAACAAGAAAATTCATTTCCTCGGACTTGTTTCCGATGGCGGTGTTCATAGTTCGATGGATCATTTGCTGAAATTAGTGGATATTGCAAAAGAATACAACACCGAAGCTTACGTTCACTGCTTTATGGATGGACGTGATACCGACCCGAAAAGCGGTAAAGGTTTTATCGAACAATTAAATAAATATACTGAAGGAACAACCACAAAAATCGCCACAATAGTAGGTCGTTATTACGCAATGGACCGCGATAAACGCTGGGAGCGCGTGAAACTTGCTTACGATGTAATGGTAAATGCCATTGGCGTAAAAGCTGTGAATCCGGTTGATGCAATGCAGGCTTCTTACGATGCAGGCGTTACCGACGAATTTGTTCAACCGATTGTAATGACTGATGTTCAGGGAAATCCGCTTGCAAAAATTGAAGAGGGTGATGTGGTAATTTTCTTTAATTTCCGCAACGACCGCGCCAAAGAGCTCACCATTGTTCTTACTCAAAAAGATATGCCCGAAGCAGGAATGAAAACAATTCCGCTTGAATATTTTACCATGACTCCTTACGATTCTTCGTTTGAAGGCTTGCATATTCTTTTTGATAAAGATAATGTACAAAATACAATGGGCGAATATGTTTCAAACCTTGGTTTGAAACAACTCCGCATGGCCGAAACCGAAAAATTCGCTCATGTAACATTCTTTTTCTCGGGTGGTCGCGAGGCTGAATTCCCAGGCGAAGAACGCATATTGATTCCATCGCCTAAAGTTGCAACTTACGATTTGCAGCCCGAAATGAGCGCTCCTGAAATAGCTGATACATTAGTAGCGGAACTTAACAAAAAGAAATTTGACTTTATCGTATTAAACTTTGCCAATGGCGATATGGTTGGTCATACCGGCGTTCGCGAAGCAATTGTAAAAGCTGTTGAAACTGTGGATAAGTGTGTAAGTCAGGTTGTGGAAGCTGCAAAAGCAAACGATTACGAAGTTATCATTATTGCCGACCATGGTAATGCCGATAATGCCGAAAACGAAGATGGTTCGCCAAACACAGCACACTCGTTGAATCCTGTACCGTTTATTTATGTTACAGAGAATAAAAATGCCAAAGTAGAAAATGGAATTCTTGCTGATGTTTCTCCATCAGTTTGTACAATTCTCGGTATTGATATTCCTGCAGAAATGACCGGAAGAAGTTTGATTAAGTAAAGCCCCGCCAAACCTCCCCGCAGGGGAGGCTTAAAGAGTTTCATTTAAACTATTTCAAATTCTATAAAGAAATTCCAAATTTTTCACTCCCCAAAGTCCCCTAGGGGATTTGGGGGTTTATATTTATGACACTACAATCCGAACTCGAAAACCGCATCCTGATATTGGATGGTGCAATGGGAACCATGATTCAACGGCACAAACTTGCTGAAAAAGATTATCGTGGTTCACGCTTTGCAAATTGCGAAATACACCAAAAGGGAAATAATGATTTACTCGTTTTAACGCAGCCTGAAATAATTTACGATATTCACTGCGCTTATCTTGAAGCTGGAGCAGATATTATCGAAACCAACACATTCAATGCTCAGTGCATATCTATGGAGGATTACGGCGTGTGTAATTATGTTCGGGAAATGAACCTTGAAGCAGCACGGATTGCCCGTAAAGCAGCCGATAAATTCACACTTGAAAATCCGGAGAAACCACGTTTTGTAGCCGGAGCAGTAGGTCCTACCAACAAAACCGCGTCCATGTCGCCCGATGTTCATAATCCGGCATTTCGTGCTATTACTTTCGACGATTTGGTTTCGGCATACAAAGAGCAAATGCTCGCGCTTATTGAAGGCGGAGTGGATGCATTGCTGATTGAAACTATTTTTGATACACTGAATGCTAAAGCGGCAATTTTTGCGGCGGAAGCTACTATGCAGGAAATGGGCAAACGTGTAGAACTTATGCTTTCGGTTACAGTTGCTGATTCAAGCGGACGTACTTTATCCGGTCAAACTATTCGCGCGTTTCTTGCATCGATAAGTCATGCCAATTTGCTTTCAGTTGGACTGAATTGTTCATTCGGAGCTAAAGATTTAAAACCCTATCTTCAGGAATTAAGTGAAAATTCACCATGGTTTGTAAGCGCGTATCCAAATGCCGGTTTACCAAATCAGTTCGGCGAATACGATGAATCGCCTGAAAAAATGGCTGAGCAGGTAAAAGAATATTTCGATGAAAAGCTTGTAAATATAATAGGAGGATGCTGTGGAACTACACCTGAGCATATTGCTGAATATCAGAAGTTGATTGATGGGAAAGATATACGTAAACCTTCTCTTTCATCTACTGATTTCCAACTTTCGGGTTTAGAAGCGTTGATTTTAACCGACAATTCACTCTTCACCAACATTGGCGAACGCTGCAACGTTGCAGGTTCCCGTATGTTTCTCCGTTTGATAAACGAAAAAAAATATGAAGAAGCACTCAGCATTGCCCGTAAGCAGGTTGAAGATGGTGCTCAGATTATCGACATTAACATGGACGATGCCATGCTTGATGCAAAAGAAGAAATGGTTACATTTCTACATTACATTGCTTCTGAACCTGAAATCTCAAGAGTTCCGATAATGATTGATTCATCGAAATGGGAAGTTATTGAAGAAGGTTTGAAATGTGTTCAGGGTAAATGTATTGTAAATTCTATCAGCCTGAAAGAAGGCGAGGTTGATTTTCTTGAAAAGGCACGTAAAATTCGCGCGTATGGAGCTGCTGCTGTAGTGATGGCATTTGATGAAAAAGGACAGGCTGATTCATTCGAAAGAAAAATTGATATTTGCAGCCGTGCTTATCATTTACTTGTCAATAAAGTCGGATTCCCGCCTCAGGATATAATTTTCGACCCGAATGTGCTGGCAATTGCAACCGGAATTGAAGAACATAATAATTATGGTGTCGATTTTATTAATGCGACACGCTGGATTAAACAAAATCTGCCTTATGCAAAAGTAAGTGGTGGAGTAAGTAATCTATCATTTTCTTTCCGTGGAAATAATGTGGTACGTGAAGCCATTCATTCTGTATTTCTATATCATGCCATAAAAGAAGGAATGGATATGGGCATTGTGAATGCGGGAATGTTGCAGATTTATCAGGAAATTGAACCTGAATTGCTCGAACGGGTTGAAGATGTAGTATTGAATCGTCGCTCTGATGCAACTGAACGCATGATTGAATTTGCCGAAAAAGTAAAACAACAAGCGACCGGTGAAAAAATTGAGAAAATTGACGAATGGCGATTACTCGGTTTGCAGGCACGTCTTGAACATGCTCTAATTAAAGGAATCAGCGATTTTATGGAAGAAGACCTTGCCGAAGCGCTGAAAGTTTACAGTTCCGCCATCGAAATTATTGAAAAGCCTTTGATGAGCGGAATGAACATTGTGGGTGAACTTTTTGGTGAAGGAAAAATGTTTTTGCCACAGGTTGTAAAAACAGCCCGAACGATGAAAAAAGCGGTTGCCATTCTCCAACCTGAAATTGAGAGAACAAAAGTCCCCGGACAAAGCAGTTCGGCAGGGAAATTCCTTATTGCTACAGTTAAAGGCGATGTGCACGATATTGGAAAAAACATTGTTTCGGTGGTACTTGGCTGCAATAATTTCGAAGTGATTGATTTGGGCGTGATGACTCCGACCGAAAAAATAATTCAAACTGCAATTGATGAAAAAGTTGACATAGTAGGTTTAAGTGGTTTGATTACACCTTCGTTGGAAGAAATGGCACATGTAGCTGCTGAAATGGAAAAAGCAGGACTGAAAGTACCCTTGTTGATTGGTGGCGCTACTACATCAAAAATTCATACGGCTGTAAAAATTGCCCCAAATTACAGCAGTCCGGTTGTGCATGTAAAAGATGCATCGGTAAATACTTTTGTGGTTTCGCAGTTAATGAGTGAAAATTCAAAAGCAAATTATGCGAAAGAAATCAATGCCGAATATCAGTTATTGAGAGAAAAACAAAGTCCGAAAAAGCAGTTACTATCAATTGATGATGCAAGAAAGATGAAACCAAATTTGTTTTAGTGGATTTTGCTTATTTTTCGATACAGATAACTATATCATTTTTTCGAAAATCAGGTATTACTTTTGTAATTTTTACTTCACCGTTTTTTAATTCAGCTTCCACGGTGGTATTTTTCGGTGCATGAAGTTTAAAACGTACATCCCATTCTTTTGGCCATGCCGGAAAAAGCAGAATTTTTCCATCATCGGTAGTTTGCAAAAGCATTTCCTGTAAACCAATCATACCGCTTCCGCCCCAGTTGTGATCGGGAGTCCAGTCGAAACCCGGACCCCAAAATGCAGGAAAGCGATGCGGTCCATCTGCCAGTTTGAGCGAATTCAGGCGTTTGGCTTCATCGGTTAAGCCCAAACATGCAGCAAAAATATTATCCTGTTTCCAACCAACATGACTCCGAAATTTCACTACATCGTGGTCGTAAAAATAAGTTTTTCGTGCAATTTCAAGACTATCTTTACCGACTCCGAAAACCCTCCATGGAAAAACAGGATATAGTTGCGGTACTTCAGTATTATTTACCCTTTCCCAGCTTTTTGCAGGTGCAATCATTTCTTTTCCATCGATATTCCTGAAATACTGAGGTGGAATCGTTTTCAGCAATGAATCGCGATTTCCCAGCTTTTTGAGCAATGCACGCAAGCCTGTTGTCGTATTTACCGGATTGGTTGCCATTTTGTAAGTTTCACATGCCGATGCGGGATAAATTATCAGTTTTCCATCGCCATCAAGTTCACGCCGTCCTCTCATACGGGCACGATAACGGTAATGTTCATCGAAAAATGTTAAAACGCTATTAATGAACGGCTCGTAGTGCGAAATATCGTTGTCTGCATAATTTTTTGTCTCAAGTATCATCATACAAAATTCCAACACCGTTTCCCATTGATATTCGAGCCATGCGTTGTACTCCACACCTTTGTCGAAATATTCAGGGCGCTTCCATCCATATTCGCTCGGGTTGGGCAAACCAAAATTTTCCATTTGTTCGGTAAAGCAAGCGCCTGCATGTCCCCAATAAGTTTTCGAGCGTAGTTCAGCATTTTTCAGCAAGCGATTATAAAAGTCGAATTGTGGCAGCATCATATCGGAATCGCCACTCTTCAACATTGGCCAGTAAACCAATCGCTGGTTTTGGGCGGTAAAAGTTCCTCCGCCCCACTTACGGTAATCGGGAGTAAATTTTGCCACGGAATCTGTAAAAACGGGATCGAAAGTAAATAATCCGCCATTAAAACGTGTAGGCCATGCTCCTTTAGCATTGCAACCCAACATATAGCGAAACAAAGTATAATTGCGCGAGAGCACATTTGCTTCCCCTTTTATATCAATATAACTTCTATTCCAGAAGGTATTCCACCAGGAGATTGTATTTTTCTTATCTGCTTTTTTATTGATTGAAGAAATGATTTTGTTCAGAGAATTCTGCCATTCCTTAATATTCTCAGCTTGAGAAATTTCAAGTGCGATGCTCATTTCCTGCCGGCTTTCAGGTTTTCTGCTTTTGAAAATCCATGCCTTAAAGTCGGTGTCTGCATAAACTCCCTTCTCTGTTCCGGTGAAAAATAAATTTTTGCTCCACATTTTTCCACCGGAAGTAAGATTTTTCAGCGGATTATACAATTCAGTTATTACATCATTCAATCCTTGCTGATGAACTGTTACATCGAAAATTGTTTTTTCAGGATTACGATGGAGAAAAGTGATAGAATTTATATCCGCATAAATTGAATCTTTCTTCATTACAACACCCTGCGAAACTGCCCATTTGTACGAATTTTGCTGACCTTCACCTTTTCGTATCAGTCGGTCGTTGTATCGCCAGTTTTCATAACGAATTTCTGTTGAAACGGCCTTTTTACCCTGTATGTCGACATGAATGACAGGTTTAAAAATATCTACCCAAAATAAGATTTTTGTACCGTTGGCTGAAATTTCAAGATTCCCATCGTTGAGTTTTAATGTTTGCTGAAAATCTTTAGCATCGACGAACGGATTAGGTGAAAGACGAATCCGAAATCTGCCCTGTTTCAGTAAAGTATTATTCTCATCGAAAGCGCCACTTCGGCTTACATAAAACAGTACATCCCCGTTTTCTACCCAAACATTCATTCCAATATCGCCTCCGCCACACGGCATCGACTCAGAGGAGTTTTTCGATGGCGAAATCCAAGTAAAATCGGGATTAATAAATGAACACAAAAACAAAATAAAAATAACCCCTAGCCCCTGAAGGGGAACTGAGGTTAGTTTTATTTTGCATCTTGTTTTTTTATTTTTCATGTGAAAATATGTATAAAAGCAAATACTAATTTTTCTTACTGCCCTTTAGGGGTTGTCTTAAACACCCCTTTAGGGGGTTTGGGGGTAATCATCACTTCTGAAACTCGACACCGGCAATCCTTCTGTTCCGAACAAATCGCCTTCAGCGTAATTCTCAAAAGCATAACGTACTGCCACGGGATTTTTTACCTGTTCACTTTTTGCATACAGTTTACTTCGTACAATCCATGCTTTGGCGGGATAAAAAACGCCATTCACGCCTGCCACAGTTACTAATTTCGATTCGCCGTTTTTAGCAGTTATCCACATATCAGCTCTGTCAAAGCTAACCTGAATTGTATCGTTGTGTATTTCTATCGATTTGTAAACCGGACTTTCAGCTGTTATGCCTTTAATACCGTAAGTCTTGGACAACGCAAGCAAAGCAAGTCTTTCACCTGCAATTTGTTTTTTTGCAGGGTGAATACAGTCTTTTTGTCCGGCATCCATTAATACTGCCATACCTGATTTTCGGATTCTCGTTTCTGCTTTCAGTTGCGCTTCACGCAAATATGCTGAATTTATCACAACTTTCCCTTTAGCAGTAACAATTGAATAGTCGTAAGGCGCAATCTGACAGAAATAAAACGGAATAGTATCTTTCTGATTCCAGTTTTCGCGCCAACCATTTACAAGAGTTGAAAACATTTCGGTGTAAGTATCTGCCCTGTCGTAATTTGTTTCGCCCTGATACCAGATAAATCCTTTTATCGATACGCCAAGTAAAGGTTGTATCATCGCATTGTAAAGCATGGTTGGTGTGCGGTTTTTATCTTTTACACCATCTTCGGTCTTTGGAATTTTCACTTCTGAAAATGCTTTCAGCATATCTTCGCTCATCCAAGCCTCTGCCGATGAGCCTCCCCACGAACTGTGAATAAGACCTACCGGAACGTTTAAAGTTTTATTCAGCAACCGCCCGAAGTAATAAGCTGTGGCGCTAAATTCCTTTACAGTTTCGGGCGAAGCTTCCTGCCATTGTCCTGTAACATCGGTTTGTGGAGTTAATGACGCATTGCGTTTTACGGTAAAAAGCCTGATGGAATTATTGCTGCTTTTCAAAATGTCCAAGTTGGAGCCTTCTACAGGCTGATTTTTAAAACCTTTCATGGGCATTTCCATATTGCTTTGTCCGGAACAAAACCACAGTTCACCCAAAAGAATATTTTTAAGTGTCAACGATTTTCCATCGCTAATTGTAATTGTTTGAGGTTTTCCATCGGCTTGAGGTGTTTCAAAAGTAATTTTCCAGTCGCCCGCTGCATCCGAAGTAGTTTTCAAAACTTTTTTAATCCACGATGTTTTTACTGTTATTGATTTGTTGGCATCAGCTTTTCCCCATATTTTCACTTCAGTATTCTGCTGCATCAGCATATTATCCGAAAATATTGATGGAAGTTTAATTTCAGCCTGAGATGAAATAGTTGCAATCAATAAAATCAATAAAAGATTGTATTTTTTCATTTTGGTTATAATTTATTTATCTGCCCTAAATCCCGGTTTATCCCGGTTTATCCCGGTTGTTATCGGGAAGGAGTTTTGGAGCAAGTATCAGCATTTATACGTTTAAAATTTTCTGCACAATATTTATCAATGATCTATTACTTCCCTTTAGGGGTTGGGGGCAATCAATTTCACAGGTCCCAACAATCCCGCTTCAATCAGTTTATCTTCCTTCATTCTGTACTTGCCATCTGTCCATATTCCTTCGAAAGGCGGTGTGCCTTTATCCCAGCCATTAATCGCATTTGCCCAAGTGTTAGAAATTGTGATTTCAATTGAATTGTTTCCTTCCTGAAATGCGTTGGTAATATCCACCTCATAAGGCGCTGTCCAAACCGTGCCACAATCCAGTCCATTCACCTTTACGGTAGCCAAATTGCAAACCTTACCTAAATTGAGTTTGTATTGTCCATTTAAATTGCTGTATTTCAGAGTTGTTTTATAAATTACACTGCCCGAATAATACCGTATCAACGGATTATCATGCTTGCTCCAGTCTTGTAATGGCACACTAACAAGCTTTTGATGATTGTTTTCGAAAAAAACATCCCATTTCAAATCTAACATATCGGTTTTTGGTTCGTTGGTAACTAATGCTTTAACCAACAGAGTTTGTTTTGCTGGAAATACCACAAATGCAGAACCGTTAGCATGTAATAGCAGTTTCACTTTCGTTCTTCCATTTTCAAAACTGAAATTCTCAATTTTCATAATGCTACCATCCAATGCTTGCCACAATTCTGGTTGAATATTCGATTCTCGAAACGAAATTTCAATCTCACGTTCAATTTCTTCCTGATTTGAAATAAAATAGACTTCAGCTTCTTCGCCTGAACGATGAGTCCATGCGATATTTTCAGGAGCTATCACATCTTTTTCAAGATTAAACTGATTGAAGTTTTCCTCAGTAAATGGTAAATTTGGAATCACAGCTCCGCCAAATCTTAACTCTTCAATTTTATCAAGCGTTTCCTTTGAATATTTTTTTGCATCGGTGAAAACCACAACCCGATATTCAGCGCCACTTTCCAGTTTCATTTTGCCGTTCTCCGCTTTTGCCGTTAACAAAACTTCCTTGTTAAACGAATCGTAAGCATAGCCGTTAAGTGGATTTACCCAGTTTTCAATTTTGAAAATATTTGCAGCGTGATTTACTCCGACAGGCATTTCTCTAATCGGCTGACCGATATTTGCTAATCGGTTTTTTTCTTCTTCCACGCGTTTTTCGCCAATAATTCCGGGGAGAAAAGGAACTAATCTATCGGGCGTTAATGCTCTCCGCGGAATTTCCTCACCGGTAAAAACAGCAACATCAACCACAGGTTTTCCGTATTGCAGCATCGCCTGAACACGCGAAATATAATCGATCAAAGCCTTTCCTTGTTTCCACCATGTTTGGTCGCGCTGAAAAAATACACCTATACCCGAAAGTGTAGTTCCCGGCGATTGATCAAGTTTCGGATTCTGTACAAAAACATGAAAAAAGAGCTTGTTCATTCCCAGCGCAAAGTTTCTGTCAAGCATAGGTTTTAGCATAGCCGGATGTTCGTCCCAGTTGGTGCGCAGCTGCGTAAATCCTTCGGCCTGAATAATATTCTTTCCGTAAATTCGTGCTCCGCTAATGGCATCGAGCATATCCATCGGTTTATCGTGTGTCGGACTGCGAAACCAGAATTCTCCCATCGGTCGATCCACCATTTTAAAATGCTGCATTCCATCGTTTACAAAAGTGGGAGCCACACTTTCGGCCATAAGTTCCATGCCATATTTGTGAGCATTGTCGCGCATCACTTTAAAGAATACATCGGTAACCAAATCGGAAATTGTTTGACGTACATCGAATAAAACTTTTTCTGATTTTTCAGTGCTTTCAATCGGATAACCGGCTAATAATGGCAGATAAGGCATCAAATCGTAGCCTCTTCGTTTATGAAATTCAGCGCAGAAATTCTCACTCCAGTTCTGACTTCCGCACTCCCAACTGTCAATCAGAATATGTTTCATAACACGTTTTGCAAGTTCCGGATTGGTTTTTTTAATAATTGCCCCAATCCAGTTGTCGAACTGTTTTTGAACCGCAGTTTCTGAAAATTTATCACATTCCAAACCCTTTCCGGCACCTCCTGTAGCGTTGGTGTGTCCGGTCGAAGTGTGTCCCATACGAATTATACGCCAATTTCCCTTTGGGAGTTTACAGTTCAGTTTTCCATCTTTAAAAAAGGATTTTAAACGGATGATTTTATCTACAGGAGCAAAGTCTTTATCGGAAATTTCGTTTTCCCATTTTGGCGCTATTCGCCAGATTATACCCGATTTTCCTTCCCAGTTATCAATACGTGCTGTTTCGCTCAATTCAATATTTTTAATTCGCAATACAGGTTTCCATTTTGCTGCATCTAAATCCTCACTGCCGGGTTCAGTTCCTTCGGGTGTCCAGGTTAGTCTGAAATATCGAGCTTTGGTAGGTTTTACAGCATAAGATGTAGTAAATCCCGTGTTTTGCCAACCCTGGCGAGGAGGCGCAAGTTGTTTAACTTCGTTGAAATTTATGCCATCATTGCTTGCAAGTATTTTCAGTCGTTGCGATTGAATATTATTTCCTGAAGGTGTTATAATTATACTTTTCAGCATAAAAGGTTTGGAATATTGGTACTGAATATAGCAGGGAATGTCTGACCGAAATCCCTTGTCCGGATGTAAAAAAGGTAATAAATCGTCGGGATTGTCAGAACTTACCAACCTCTCCCCTTGTCTCCTCTCACGAGGAGAAGGGGAAGATAGCGGAATTGCATACACTTCAATGTCATTGTAAAAACCCGCAATTGTTTCAGGTTGGCGCAAAGTGAGATTTTTAATTTTTCCGCCTTTTACAACGGTGTCAGTATAAACCACTTTTTGCATCGATTCGGCAGGCGAAATCCATGGTCCGCCGGCAAGAGCAAAACCATCGCTTATGTGCATGCTGAATTTCAAACCCAGACTGTCGCAAACATGCATGGTGTAACGCAGCATTTCGAACCATTCCGGCGAAAGCTGACTGACAGGTTTTTCATAATAAGTGTTCTGTGGATCTCTGATATTGAAAAGTTGCGCACCTTCCAATCCTATTTCCTTCATGGCATTTAAATCGGCTTTTACACCTTCTTTCGACACTGCGCCATGTACCCAATGCCAGAAAGTACGTGGTTTGGCTTCGGCGGGGGGATTTTTGAAGGAATTGTAAAGAGAAGATTGGGAGAAAAGGGATGAAGAAAGAAAAAAAAGCCCCCCAACCCCCCAAAGGGGGAGTTTTGAGAGCAAGCGATTGAAAATATGTGAAATTTTAATCGTCTTCATGTAGTCAAAAAAAATTGATTAACAATAATATCACACTTTTTTAGAGTTCTTTAGGGGTTGGGAGTAAATTGTAATATTATCCTACCTTTATATACTCCATCTACCCATTTTGGCTGCGCCGATGGTCCGTTTAAGTCGGTTGAATTAACTTTGTTACGAACTGCGGGAATTACATTTAGAATTGAAATGCCGCTTTCAGGCAGTGTGTAAAGTAATTTATCCCGTCCATCACGTGGTTGATATACGCCAATATATGTATCAGGAGTCTGATTTTCAATGCTGATAATTCCTTCTTTTGTTTTTAATGTCATCCAGTTTACATTTGCAAAGTACCCTTTAAATTCGGGATATGTAAACGATTCACCGGGAATCGGGTCGTTGTAGTCTGTTTCCCAAACATCGTAAACAGTACCGTGCATACGATTTTGCCAAACCCGATACGGACCTTGACCCAGCCAGCGTTTACTTAACATTTTATCTTCAGGATAATCGAATTTTACGCCCATCAAATCCACAACAGCGCTGAAATTAAAGCTGTAATCCAGTGTAATTGTGCCATCAGCAGCAATTGTCCATTCTGCTTTATCAAGATTGCCAAGTTTATAATTAGCAGTAATTATAAGTTTATTGACTTCTGATTTGGTTTCAAATCCGGTAAAAATTGCTTTTTCTGTAAATTCCGTATAAGTGCGCTCTTTGCTTCTTGAATGTTCATCATCGTGATTGTAAAACTGATCGAGTGAGCGGTCGGAACGGCGAGCGGCAATAAAACGCGGTCCGTTTCCAAAGCTAATTGTTTTTCCATCGACAACTACACTTTTCAGTTCCCCATCTTTTTCTGAAAAAGTAAATTGTGTTTTACCGGCTGTAACCACAAATTCATCGCACGATTTTTGAGTTGTTGGAGTTGCGCCGCTCACTATGGCAGCATTTTGATTTCCGGTTGGCAAAGCAAACGACCAACGCCAAAGTTCCTCTCCCCTGTAATCGATTGCCGTTAGATATAACGCATCAGCCTGAGCATCAATATTTGTATTCAGATTTATTTTTCCAGAAGTTTTCGCGGCAATATTTACATTTTTCAATTCGCCCTGGTTCAGTATTTTTACTTTCCCTTTTTCATCGTATGCTGATGGAAATTTTACCTGTTGCCACACAAAACGGCATGTATTGGTATTTAAAAAATCGTAACGGTTTTCGATGTTGAAAATGCCATTGAAATTTCTGTCGATGCTTTTTTCCACAATTTGCACCGGACTCCATATTTCTTTTATGGTATAAAAACTGCCTTCTTTTTCATGATTCGGGCCAACGATTCCATCGGCGCCCCAGTTGCCCTGATTGTCGATAAATCCATTCATATCGACGCGTTTTACACCTTCATCGGCAAGTACCCACAGAAATCCTCCGGCACAACGCGGATGTTTGCGCATCATTTCCCAGTAATCGTACAATCCGGCTCCATGACCGCCATCGTACAAGCCATGTAAAAATTCGGTTGGCATAAAAATTTCAGGTTTGCGCATGTATTCCTGCGACTCGCCATACGAACGGTAATGCATGGTTTCAAAATGACTGAAATTTCCCTGCGGATGTAAAACCGGACGTTTTTGCGGGTCGTATTTGTGGTATTCACTGTCTAATTCCGTATTCCAGCCACCCTCGTTGCCATTTGCCCACCAAATTACACAAGGATGATTTACATCGCGTTCAACTAAACTTTTAACTAATTTTTTCCCGTTTGGAGTATCGTGTTTGCCATGCCAGCCCGAAAGTTCGTTCATTAGATACAATCCGAGCGAGTCGCAGGCTTCCAAAAACTCAGGATCGGCAGGATAATGCGACAGTCGTACGGCATTCATGTTCATGCTTTTTATCAGCAATACATCTTCAATATTTTTTTCTTTTGATAAAGTTCTGCCGCTTTCAGGACGAAAACTATGACGATTTACGCCTTTGATTAGCACTTTTGTTCCGTTGATATATAATCCATCTGAAGGACGAACTTCGATGGTTCGAAAACCGAATTTTTCCGAAATTTGATGGATTGTATTTCCTTTATTATCAACTAAAGAAACCCAAGCCATATAACGATTGGGAGTTTCAGCCGTCCACAATAAAGGATTTTTTACGGGGAAGCTGATATTTGTAAAATCGCTTCCTGACTTAATTGTCGATGTATTTTCAGCAATTATTTTTCCTTTCGAGTCAAGTATTGCGGTTTTGATGTTTGCGTTTTCGAACGCTCTATTCAAATAACAATTTGCCGAAAAGGTTCCATCGGCTTTTGCATTGATGGAGAATTGCGAAATATGAATTGCCGGTTTAACTTCAAGAAAAACCGGACGGAAAATTCCACCAAAATTCCAGTAATCGGCACGACGTTCAGCCAGATTTACACCTGCGTTTGTACTTTCCTTGCTTACGGTAACTTCCAGCAAATTCTTTTTGCCGAATTTCAACCGACGTCCAATATCATACGAAAAACGATTAAAAGCGCCCTGGTGAATTTCCCCCGCTTTCTGACCGTTGATTTTCACTTCTGTATCAGTCATGGAAGCCTCGAAAACAATATATATCATTTTATCGCGCCAAGCGTTCGGCACATCAAACTCGTATTTGTACATGCCTTTTTCGTTAGCCACTCCATCAGGAAAAGCCTTGCCATACCAACGCATACCGTACTGATAAGTTCCGAATCCCTGCAATTCCCAACACGAAGGTACGCCAATTTTTGTCCATTTGCCCGAATTTGCCCCATCGGTACAAAAGAAATCCCATTGTACAATATCATCCGCACCACGGCCGGAAAGATAAATACGTTGGGTGTGCGAATTTTTAGCGGCCTGAGAAAATAAATTTTGGCAGAATAAAATTATAACAATTAAAAAAAACAATTTTACGAATTTCATATAAAGTCAATTAAAAAGATTATGAATCAATATTTTTTCTTATATCAGTGATTTAAATTTTTTATTTCTTTTTTCTAAAAACAACACTCGCCATTACAAACCCTATAATAAAAATAGTTCCCGTACCAAAGACAATCGTCAGGTAGATGTGAAACTGAGTTTGTCCACTGAATGTCATCCACGAAATCAGTAAAAGTCCGGCTATAACGCCTATCAGTGCATGAATATTTTTGACTTTCTGCGATAAATAACCGAGCAAAAACAAGCCCAACATGCCACCACTGAAAATTCCTGCAAGTTTCCACCATGCGTCTAAGGCGCTTTTTACCGACATCATAGCTAAACCTATAAACATTCCCAATAACCCGAGTAAAAACGAGGCAACATACAGAATCATCATGTTCTGTTTTTCTGTCAACGGTTTTTTTCTTTTCTGAAAAAAATCGGTTAGTAAAATGGTTGCAGAGCTGTTAATACTTGTGGAAATAGTGCTCATTCCGGCGGCAAAAATTGCAGCTACAAGAATTCCGGTAACACCCACCGGCAATTGGTTAATAATAAAATATGGAAAAACTTTATCGCCGGTAATTTCAGCAGGAAGTAAACCGGGATTTGCCTGATAATATGCAAAAAGTGCAGTGCCTATAAAAAAGAAAAAGGCGCTCACCGGCAAATATAAAATTCCGCCGAAAAGAGCCGAAAAACGCGCGCTTTTCAGGCTTTTAGCACTTTTAAATCGCTGCACATAATTTTGGTCGATACCGAAATTTTGCAGATTTATAAAAGTACCATAGAGTAACATTACCCAAAAAGTGGAAGTATTTAATTCAGATCCATACGAACCCAGGGAAAATTTATGGTAATTTTTTCCAATTTCAAAAATCTGAGCCGGACCTTCGGGTAAAGAAAACAAAAGCACAATTACACAAGTTAAAGCGCCGATAATCAGAATTGTTCCCTGAATAGCATCTGTCCATAAAACTGCTTTTATCCCGCCAAAAACGGAATATATAATTACTAAAATGCAGGTTACTACAATAATAAACGGAATGCTCCAGCCGAGCATGGAGTGAAGCGGCAAAGCCATTAAAAATAAAACCGAACCGATTCTTGCAATCTGAGTAAGCAAGTAACAGATGGCAGCATATGCTCTTGCCCAATATCCAAATCGTTCTTCAAGAAAACTGTAAGCCGATGCGCTACTGATATTCCTGTAAAACGGAACAAAATATTTTGCAGCAATAATTGAAGCAATTGGTATGGTAAAACTAAAAACAAGCGAATTCCAGTTGCCCTGATAGGCATTTCCTGGAAGACCGAGAAAACTGATGCTGCTTACATATGTTGCGAATATTGACATTCCGACCACAAAACCCGGAACTGAACCGCTTCCGCTTGTGTAATCGGCAGCATTTTTGTTTTTTCGGATAAATGAACTCCCGAAAATAACTGTTCCGATTGTGAAAACGATAAATATAATAAGGTCGATATTGCTTATTTGCATTTAGTTGCCCCCAATCCCCCTAAAGGGGGAATATTTATGAAATTGGATTTATATTTTTATATTGTCATTCTCGTATTAACTTATCCAAATTTCTAAAATTTTGGGTAAATAATCAAAGATGAATTTACGTAACTTCTAAGCACTTCTGTTCGTGCTTCAATTAGCATTTTTACAAAAAACTAAGATTACAAAAATGTAATTTTCATAAAAGAACCACCAAATTTAAACGCATAAACGTCAATAGTTGCTCCAACGTTCCCCCTTTAGGGGGTTAGGGGGCTGATTAGTAATAAATTTACAAATTTAATGATTCGATTGCAGCACGGATTCTTTCTTTATGAGCCTCATCAAACTTATTAAAAGGCGCTGCGAGAAAATCGCTGCAAATTCCTAATATTGACAAAGCTGATTTCACACCTTTCAGATAACTTGAGCCATAACTTCCAACTGTGTAAATACTTGAACTTATTTGCATTACTATTGCATGAAGTTCACGTACTTTATCCACATCTTTAGCAACTGCCGCGTTATATAATGCTACATACAATTTCGGGAATATATTTGCACCGCCATTTACGCCGCCATGTGCGCCCATCAGCACCGATTCTGCCATCATTTCTTCCGGTCCCACAAATAATGAAAATTCAGGCCGGTCGCGAAATTCATGCATTACCGACTGAAAATAACCACCACTGGCTGAACTGTCTTTAAAACCAACAACTTTTGAATCTTCAGCGATACGTCGAATTGTTGAAGGTGCAAATGAAACTTTGGTGTGCGTTGGCATATTATACAAAAACAAAGACAGAGGCAACTGAGGTATCAATTGCTCGTAATATTCAGCCAACTCAGGTTGTCCGGTTGCATAATAATATGGAGGCGCTGAAACAACAGCATCTGCGCCATTATCAGCCGCTAAATTTGCAAGTGAAACACTATCCACTAAGGAAGTATCCGAAATTCCCACCAAAAGCGGCAATCGACCTTTTAAAATTCGAGCACTTTGAGTTATCATTTCCTGACGCAAACTGAAACTGATACTTTGTGCTTCGCCCGTTGTTCCAAGAATAAACACTCCGTGAACACCTCCTTCGATAACGTGTTCAATCAATCGTTCCAAACCATCTACATCTAAAGTGTTATTATCCAATAAAGGTGTAACTAATGGTGGTACAATACCACGTAAAACTTTTTTCATAAAATGTAATCCTAAAAGCACCCGAAATCCCCCTTCAGGGGACATATGAAGCTAGTTTTAAAAAATTTCAAACTTTGTGAAACACAATTAACTAATTTTTGCTGCTTCTTAAAGTTCCTCTGTAGGGGATTTAGGGAGCTGTAATTCTTATTTTCAATTCATATTCTTTCTTCTCAAGTGTATATTTTTTCAATACTCCCGGACCGCAACTGCTGTTTCCCAAGCCCATAACTTCAGCATCAATATTCAGAATAATTTCTTGCCTCGGAATAAGATTACATTCGTGTGTTTCGTTGGCTAAGTCGTTTAATGAAGAATGTAAAGCCGATGCTGAAAATGTTTGTTCAAGAGCTGTAATTTTCAACCCTTTCCCTTTTTTGTCGGTTAGCATTAAATACTGAACATCTTCTTTATTGCCGGTATCCTGCGGACGTGAATATTTTACGGCTTGTTCGCTCACTTTTCCGCTCCAAAGTCCCGTTATTGCTGATGTTTTCCTATCCGGATAATTCTCGTGCGGACCGCGACCAAACCAGCTAAACTGCTCATAATCCTTGTTGATAGCTAAAGCAATTCCCAATCGTGGCAAATCAGGCAAATCTGCCGATAGTTTAAAATTTACCAATAACTCTATTGTTCCATCGCCAAAAACATTATACAACAACCTTGAATGAATTCTCCCTTTCAGGTAATGATTCGTTTTATGAATCTCAACAGTTAATCTGCCATCGTCTCCGGAAAAATATTTTACAGAATCCACAGTTACCAATGGCGAATCGAGTTTGTGGGTTTTCCAGTCTTTTGCCAGCCAGTTGCCGAAACCTTTGTCGTTGTCGGTTGGCGCGCGATACGCCTGCATCAAAGGTTGATTTTCAAAGCCGGAAGCATTCTGAGCCAGCATTTCTTTTCCTTTAAAATTCAGTGAAAGCAGAGTTCCTGTTTTCAGATTCCATTGTGCCGAAAAAAGTTTTCCTTTGGCTTGAAGTAAATCATTCTCCTTTTGAATTTTCAGATTTCCGGAGTTTGATTTCTTTTCTTCCGAAAGTTTTGATTTCTGTAGATTTATTTGCTCATAAGCTACTATATAGCCTGCTTCTGCCCAAAGGTTATTTTGTTTCAACTTAAAATAAATGTTCAAATTTATTTCGCCGGCTGAAAAATCATTTTCAGAAACAGGTAAAGCAACTAAAACTGTATCTCCTGGTTGAGCTTCAGGAATTGTCAACATGCCTGATTTCCTTATTTTTCCGTTTTCATTCAAATCCCAAACACAATTATATAAAGATAAACCGGAATGATGATGTCGATTGATAATTTGCAACTTGCCTTTTACCAATTTTATATCAATCGGCTGATAAACTTTTCGTACTTCCTCATATTTCGGCGTAATTTCACGGTTACTCATTACCACTCCATTCAGGCAAAAAGCTTTTGAATTTGGTGCGTCACCAAAATCGCCACCATAAGCAATCATAGTTTTTCCATCTGGCATTTTTTTGTAAATGCCCTGATCTACCCAATCCCAAATAAAACCGCCAAGCATTCGCTGATTGCTGTAAATCTCATTCCAATAATCCTGAAAGTTACCCAAAGCATTTCCCATGGCGTGTGCATATTCGCTGGTTAAAACCGGACGATTATCATTTGAGCGGTTGGCAATGTCTAATAAACGTTCCCAACGGGCATTTTCCGCACGCTCTGCATCGCTGCCATCTGCTATTCCGGGGTTTAAGTATTCCTGTCGAACACGCGGATAAAACCGGCTAATCATATCAACAGTATTCGGGTCAGGATTTCCGTTAATACCCTGAGCGCCTTCGTAATGAATGGGGCGCGTTGGGTCAAAATCCTTTAACCATGCCGAAAGCGCGGCGAAATTTGATCCGTAACCACTTTCGTTACCCAAACTCCACATAATTACCGATGGGTGATTTTTGTCGCGTTCGGCCATGCGAATGCCTCTGTCCATGAATGCCAGCGCCCAGTCAGGCTCCGAAGCTAATTTGCCGCGCAAACCGTGCGTTTCAATATTTGCTTCGTCCATCACGTACAATCCAAGTGAGTCGCAAAGCTCATACCAGCGTGTAACATTCGGATAATGTGCTGTACGTACTGCATTGATATTTGCCTTTTTCATCAGCAGAATATCCTGCAACATTCTTTCCTCTGTCATAACTTTCGCAAGTTCGGGGTCGTGTTCGTGTCGGTTAACGCCGCGAAGCCTGACAGGTTTACCGTTTACCAGCAATTGTCCGTTGTTTATTTCTGCCGATCTGAAGCCGATACGTTGACGAATTTGTTCCACTACATTTCCCAAACTATCTTCAAGGGTAATTTTCAGAGTATAAAGATGCGGAGTTTCGGCAGTCCATTTCAGCGGGTTTTTAATCGTTCCCGAAATTCTTCCCGTTTTGCGCGGACCGCGTTGTGGAGTCCATTCATTCATCAGCCCGGCTTTATTTTCTTTATTCAAAATATCAAAAGCCAATGCCGATTGGTCGAAAAGCTGTTCAATACTTGCACGGACTTTGTAACCCTTTCCGGTTTCATTTCCGTAAATAGCCAGTTCAGGGTCGATTTCCAATCTAAAATCAGTAAAATTTTCATCCGGAATAGTTCGTACGAAAAAATCGCTTATCCTGATTTGTGGAGTATAATACATGGTAATATCGCGGTGAATGCCTCCGAAGCGCCACATATCCTGATCTTCGAGGTAAGAACCATCACAGTATTTATAAACTTCAATAGCGATTTGATTTTCTCCCAACTTCAGAAATTTGGTTACATTAAATTCCGAAGGCTCCATGCTTCCCTGACTGTAACCTGCTTTTTGTCCGTTAATCCACACGTAAAATGCGCTTTGCACGCCATCAAAACGCAGAAAAACCTGTCCGTTAATAATCCAATTTTCAGGTAAAACAAACGTACGGCGATATTGTCCTACAGGATTTCGTTCTTTGAAAGCTGTAAAACGTTCTGGTGGAGTTGTAGTTACGCGCGGTGGGTCGATTTTAAAAGAATATCCGGCTGACACATAAATGGGTGTGCCAAATCCGTTCACTTCCCAGTTGGCAGGAACGGGAAAGTTTGCCCAGTTGCTGTCGTTAAAGTTTGAAGCAAAAAAGTTTTTCACTCTGGTTTCCGGAGTTGGCGACCAATGGAATTTCCATGTTCCGTTTAAACTGATTTGTCTGTCGCCGGTAGTTTTATTGTAACCAATAAAAGCTGCCCTTGCAGGCTCGCGGTTAATGTGCAGCACATGATGATTTTCCCAATCGGGCTGCTGAGCCATATTGGGGAAAATGATTAATAATTCAAGTAGCAGTAGAATTTTGCTTATCTTCATTGCTTGAAATGACGATTGGGACAAATAAATGTAATCAAATTCACATATTATGAGTTTATTATTCTTTTATGCTATAACAAGATTGAGTTCAAAAGTAAAAGTTGTTTTGAAAGTGAAATTATATAGTCATGAACTTCACAAAAATAGCAATTTAACTACAAATTCATTCCAAACATTAAACAATTTCTTCGTACATTCGTCTTACTAAAACACTATACAACACATTTCAAATGAAACTCAGAAAATATTTTATTTTAATACTGATAACTGTAACCTCACTTTCAGCGCACGCTCAACGACAAATGGAATATGTCAATCGCGGAGTAATCGCAATGCGTGCTTCTGAAAACTCCGCTTTTATAAGCTGGCGTTTACTGGGAAAGGATGATCAGAACATTGCTTTCGATATTTTCAGAACCACCGGAAACAGAGCGCCGGTGAAATTAAATTCCAAACCAATAAGCGAAAGCACACAGTTTACCGACCCGAAAGTTGATTTCTCGCAAAGCAATACCTACACTGTAAAACCTGCAGCAAAGAAAAGTGGCGAAAGTGGCACTTTTACAATTCAGGCAAATCAGCCAACCGGTAATTTTTTGACTATTCCTGTGCAAGATTTACAGGGTTATGCTATTGGCGATGGTTCGGCTGCTGATCTCGATGGCGATGGCGAATATGAAATTATTATTAAACGGGAAATGCGTCCACGCGATAATTCACATGCAGGCATTACCGGACAAACGATATTAGAAGCATACAAACTCGATGGAACATTTCTGTGGCGCATCGATTTAGGTAAAAACATACGCGAAGGTGCTCATTATACTCCATTTATTGTTTATGATTTAGATGGCAATGGTCGCGCTGAAATTGCTGTAAAAACCTCTGACGGAACAATTGATGGAACCGGAAAAGTGCTCGGCAACTCAACTGCCGATCATCGTAACCAAATAGGAAAAATTTACAAAGGACCGGAATGGCTCACCATTTTCGATGGGCTAACAGGCGCTGAACTTACCACAGTTGATTATGTGCCCGGACGCCATCCCGAAAATCAGGATGCCACGCCGCAGGAAGTAAAAACAATTTGGGGCGATGACACTTTTAATCGCTCGGAGCGTTATCTGGCCTGCGTGGCGTATTTAGATGGCGTTCGCCCGAGTTTGGTAATGTGCCGGGGTTATTATACTCGTTCGGTACTCGCGGCATGGGATTTTAAAGATAATAAACTTAAGCAACGTTGGATTTTCGATAGTGATGATGAAACTCCCGGCAATCGAAGCTATCGTGGTCAGGGCGCACACAGCATAACTGTTGGAGATGTTGATAATGATGGGAAAGATGAAATAATTTATGGCGCGGCAGCTATTGACGATGATGGTAAAGGTTTGTATTCTACCCGCCTTGGACACGGCGATGCCTTGCATCTTTCCGATTTAGATCCTGAGCGACCCGGATTGGAAGTGTGGATGGTACATGAATCGCAGAGTGATATTGCCGGATGCGAATTCAGAAATGCTAAGACCGGAGAACTGATTTGGGGATTTCCTTCGGAAGGTGACGTGGGGCGGGGATTGACAGCCAACATTGACCCAAGACATCCCGGAAGTGAATGCTGGGCTTTTGGCCCGGGTATGCGCGGACTTTATTCAGCCAAAGGAAAAAGGATTTCAGAAAAATCGCCCCGAACGTGTAATTTTAGAGTGTTTTGGGACGGCGACCTACAGGACGAGCTACTCGACCGTAATTATGTGGCAAAATACAACTGGGAAAAAGACAGCTTGGAAACGCTTTTAATTGCTAATGAATGCAGATGGAACAACGGAACAAAAGCGACACCGGTGCTCTGTGCCGATTTGTTTGGCGACTGGCGCGAAGAAATAATCTGGCGAACAGCCGATAATTCATCTTTACGAATTTATACAACCACAATTCCAACCGAACACAGGCTTGTTACATTAATGCACGACCCTGTTTATCGCCTGAGTATTGCATGGCAAAATGTGGGATACAATCAACCTCCACACACCGGATATTATATCGGCAATGATATGAAACCGGCACCGAAGCCTAATATTTTTGTGATAAAAAGCTCGAAATAATTTTTGTCAGGTACAAAAAAAATATGAGTGCGGAGATATTTTTTACACTCCAATTTTGGTTTAATCAAAGTTTTTCCAACATTAAATATTTCATTACCAACAAAAAATACACCTAAAAAAGATAATATATCCACATAATGAAATAAATATGGTTGTAATTTTGCAATATGTTTAAATAAATTCATTAAAAAAAATTTCAATGAAAAAATTACTATTACTTATCTCAGTTTTTTTCTTTTCATTTCAGCTTTTTGCACAATCTGCCACAATTACCCAAGCTACAGGCTGGCTCGAATCGGCTTTTGTAAAATGGACTCCTGTTGCTGAAGCTGATAGTTACAATGTTTACTATACCGGAATGGGTATTACCAACCGAAAAATTGATAATCAGCTTATTCGCAGTTACGGTACTTTTTTTCGTGCTGATGTTTTAGGACTTCAGGCAGGAAATTATACATTAAAAGTTGTTCCTGTAATTTCCGGAGTTGAAGGAACTGCTTCTGAAACAAGCACTATAACTGTTTTAACGCACGACAGAACTGGTTTCGCATTTGCAAACGGAAGAACTCCCGGAGCTTACAAAGCAGATGGAACACCCAAGGATAATGCCGTTATTATTTATATCACTCAAAACACAAAAAATACCATTTCGATGAATGTTACCGGAGCAAACGCAAATCCCTGCGTTGGTTTGCAGGCAATTTTGGATGGCTTTAAAAAAGGTAAAGATTTACGGCCGCTGATAGTTCGTATGGTGGGTCAGATTACCGACCCTGCTATTATGTATAACGGCGATATTGTGGTTGAAAATGCAAAAAATGCTTCAAGTTTTATAACTATTGAAGGTGTTGGCGATGATGCTGTTGCCGATGGTTGGGGAATTCGCATAAAAAACGCATCGAATATTGAATTGCGCAATTTCGGATCGATGAATGTGAACAGTAGTGAGGGCGACAATATCAGCCTTCAGCAGGAAAACGACTATGTGTGGGTTCATAATCTCGATTTGTTTTACGGACATGCCGGTAGCGATGCCGACCAGATAAAAGGCGATGGTGCAATGGATGTTAAACGTTCGACTTATGTAACAATCTCATATAATCACTTTTGGGATACCGGAAAATCAAATTTGTTAGGTTTGAGCGAGGGAACAACATCAGGATTATTCATTACATATCATCACAACTGGTACGATCATTCCGATTCTCGACATCCGCGAGTTCGTTATTATTCGGCACATATTTATAATAATTATTATGATGGAATAGCAAAATATGGTGTAGGTTCAACCATGGGTTCTTCGGTTTTTGTTGAAAACAACTATTTCCGCAACTGTAAATATCCAATGTTAACTTCTATGCAGGGAACTGATATATTTTACGATGGAACGGGCACATTCTCGGGAGAAGATGGGGGTACAATCAAATCGTTTAATAACTCGATAAGCGGACAAACACGGTATATTCCTTATCATCCAACAAATTATCCGGTTGAGTTTGATGCTGTTGAAGCAGCCACAAGAGGCGAAATTATCAGTAATACAATTAAATCGAAAAAAGGTGCAAACACTTATAACAATTTCGATACCAATGCTGCACATTATGTAAAGAATTTAGTTCCTGATAATCCTGAAATTGCCAAAACAAAAGTTATGGATTATGCCGGTCGTGTAAATGGTGGTGATTTCAAATGGACATTCAATAATTCGGTTGACGATGCTTCTTATGCAGTAAATACAGGATTGAAAACAGCATTAACAAATTATACTACTAAATTGGTTTTTATTCAGGGTGAAACACCTGTTGTAAACAGTACACAAACAATTTCATCAACCGACAATAAAGACCAGACTGTAGTCTCAGGCACAGCAATTGAACCTATTGTAATTAACTGGGGTGGCGATGCAACTGATGCAAGCGTTACAGGATTACCATCGGCAGGAATAAGTTTTGTAAAAAATGCATCCGAAAAAACAATTACCATTACTGGAATACCATCTGCTGATGTAATCTACACTGTTACAACTTCAGGAGTTGTCGGGAGTCCGGTAAGTTTAACTGGAACAATCACAGTAAGTTCGGGTGGAAGTACAAATCCGGATATGGTTCATAACTTTACGCTTTCAGGCAAAAACAGCACATTCTACACTATAACAGGGAACTTGTCAACAGGCTACGGAACTGTAACTTACGATGGACTTTCGTTAACGCAGTGTCTGAAAATGGAATCGGCAACCAATATTTCTTTTACAACTACACAGGCCGGAATACTGACTTTGGTTTTTAACGGAAGCTATACAGGCTCAATTAAAATAGACAATAACACGATCAATGTAACTTCTACGGGTATCGTAACCTACTCATTGGATGCAGGAACGCATACAATTGCAAAAGGTAGCGGATCGACTTATCTGTTCTTAATGAGTATGGTTTATAACACTACAGGAATTGTAACAGGAAAAGATGCAGGGAATGCAGGAAATATAAAAATTTATCCAAATCCTGCAGATGATGAAGTTATTTTTATTTCTGAATTGGAAATTGAAAAGATAGAAATTTATAACCTTTCAGGGGTAAAAGTGAAAACTAATGAATCGTTTGATTCAAGAATATTTATAGGCGATTTGAAACACGGAGCTTATTTTGTAAAAGCTTTTACCAAAGAAGGTAACTTTACACAAAAGTTGATTAAGGAATAAAAATCGAATTGGTAATTTGAAGATTTGAAAATTTGAAACCTGACAAACTATATACAGGTTTGAAGAGTTTTTGATTTGTAAATTGTAATTTTCGATAATTTAGAGTGTAAAAAATTGAGGCTGTCATTTACGGACAGCCTCAAATTTTTTTCTAATTCTTAATCAACTTCTGATATGCAGAGTTATTATTAAAACTGATTTTGCATATATAAACTCCCGAGGCTTCGTTTTCAGCCTGCCAGTCGAAGTTTTGTTCGCCGGAATAAATGCGTCCGTTATACAACTGTTTTACCAATCGTCCATCGATGCTGTAAATGTTGAGTTGTAATTCGCCTTCATAAGGAATGTTCAATTGAATGCGGGTTGAATGAACAAACGGATTCGGATAGTTTATGCAGGCAAGCATTTCTGCAAGCGGCGTTTCAATCGCATTCGGGTCAACCAACATGAACACGGCCTGTGTAATTGCCGACCATTCGGTGGATGATTTAGCGCGTGCTTTTACAGTGGTACTGCTACCAATGTTCAACGGAAGAGAATAATTTTTTGCTGTAGATGAAACTGTTCCTGAAATAGCCGTACGAGGATCGTTATTATCAGTAGTGTAATAAATAGTTCCTGATTTAGCTGATATTCCAAGTTCTATTGATGAAGTAATATTTCCTCCCTGATGTGTAAAAACAGGGGCATCTATCGAAGGATAAAGCGAAGCGGTTTTCAATTGATTTAGCAATATATCGGTTCGTTGCGGAAAGTAATTTGAAATTAAATCGGCTTTGCGTGGCAACCAATGATCATTTAAGGTATAAGGATTATACGGTGTGTACCAATCGCTCCAGCGGGCTGATTCACATATTATTGCCAGATCAATTTCTGATGCAAGTTTATTGTACCTTTCAATATTTTTAGCAGGAGTAAGCATTCCTCCATCATCTATTAAATACATTTTAATACGGTCGGCAATTGTTACTTTAAAATCAGCATTTTTCTTTAAATATTGCATAAAAGCAGCAGGATTTCCTGCTGTTCCGGTTATGATTTTATTCTCTGTTACCGATGTCATTGATGTTTCGGCATCCCACACAAAAAAACGGAATCCGTTATCGTTTGTTACCCGATTTCTGCCTACAGTCCAGTTATTTGCATCCCAATCGCCATTACCAATATAATAATTGATAAGCATATAATCGATGTAATTTCCCACATCCAAAAGATTGGAATAGGCAGGATTTACAGTTCCATCAGCATTACGTCCCTGAATTTTCTGGTAGTTCACATTGTTTTCCACTCCTGAAATTTGAGATTTGAGTGCATTCCATGCCACCATTGTTCCATCGGTAGGAGTTGTTGTTTCCTTTTCTTTTATCACATCATAATCTTCTTCATTTCCTCCAAGATACGACTCTAAAAAATCATCATTCAACTCTTCCGAAACATTATAAAGTCCCCAATATAAATTATTGATATACAAATGAACAAATGTTTCATGTGCCGAAGGATGACCCATATCTAACTGTGTAGTTTTTGCCCAGGAATCCTGAATATACTGAGCAGCTGTTTGCTGTTTGGCATCATTTTTTGTCCAGGTGTAATTATATCCGGCACGCAGTACTAACGAATTGAATTCTTTTGCCGATTTCTTTTCATTAAAAATATCAAAATTCAACTTTGTTGGTCCATAAGTTGGTTTAAAAGAAATTTCAAAACCATGTTTCGGACTGTTTGAAGGTCGGCGACTATTACCTCCGTGCAATTTCAAACGGCAATTTATCTGAAATTCTTTTCCGGTTGCAG
Source organism: uncultured Paludibacter sp. (assembly GCA_964405245.1). Classification (GTDB taxonomy): domain Bacteria; phylum Bacteroidota; class Bacteroidia; order Bacteroidales; family Paludibacteraceae; genus Paludibacter. The sequence continues at coordinate 22,379 of CAYONE010000009.1, read as the reverse complement.
GGTCGAAATATTCTACTGAAGCTGGTCGCTCCCATGATTTACTTGGCGTATTGGGTAAACCGGTAAAAATATATATTCCACCTGTATTTACATTTTCGATGTTCGAAAATAAATTGCTGATATCGGTTACAATATGCATTGAAGGTAAAGCCTGAAAAGCGCCTGCAATCCGGTCTTTATAAGCCGAAGCATTAGTTACCCTTGTATCCATTTCATAATCTGCAGGAATTGATGTTGTACCCTTAGACTCTTTCCAGTCGGTTGGATAACCTGCAGGCGCTTTAGGCTGTTTAAGAACATCACTTAAAAATATGTAACTATTACTTACTACCGGACTGCTTACATCTGCATTGTTTATAACCACGGCGCTTAAAGGTGTTGTTGTAGAAATACGGATGGGTGCTGTATAAAGTGTGGCGTTTGTTTTGGTTGGTCGTATGCCATTAGTTGTGTAATAAATTGCCCCTTCACTACCCGGAACAGTCAAAACAACATCGAAAGGCGCATTGTAAAATCCGCGTTTATGGCTGAATACAGGTGTAAATGGCACATCGCTTGCCACATTATCTGCTCCCGGAGTTGGTGAGCTGAAATACACTAATTGACCATGAAAAATTCCGAAAGATACATCCTGACGTTGCGCAGGAAAAAGGGGCGCATAATCGTAAGAAATCGTCAAATCCGGCTCAATAATTCCGAGATATTCACCTGAACCTGAAAGTTTGAAGTTGGTATGCAGGGTTTTTAATGGATCTATACGGTTTTTATCCGAAGCAAAAACTACTAAATAGCTGTTTTTAGGGATAATTATTGATGGAAATCGCCATTTGGTTTTGTTGGTTTCATCATCTGTTAAATACCATCCATCTAAGTCGATGTTCTCATCAGTAGCATTGTATAATTCTAACCAATCGGAATGTTGACCATCTTCATCAATAATATCGTTCGAATTTACAGCCATAAATTCGGTTATCAGAATTTTATGACTTTGAGCAAATATTGAAAATGGCATTAAGAAAATTAAACTGACTAAAAAATGACTGATTTTCATTGATGTTCTTTATAATAAATTTTTAAATAAATTCTCCCCTTTAGGGGTTGGGGGTAAGTATTTTTTTATTGCACCTCCAACGATTCAAAACTTAAACCCTCAATGTTTTCGCCGAAAATTCTAACGTAATATTTTCCCGCGTTAATGTAAGTTCCTGTGGTTGTGCTGATTTGTTTCCATTTTTCCGGCGCTTCGGGGAAAGTTATTTCATCATCACGAAGCACTGTGCCATTAGCCGCCAAAAACTGAAGACGCGCTTTAATTGGTTTACCGCTCGCGTTCATATAATTAAACCGGAGTGCATAAACCTGCGCCAAACCTGTATTTATTTCCCATTGAATTGAACTTCCTTTTTCTCCGCCTGTGCCTCCGCCTTTTCCTGAGCCTTTTCCTGAGCCTAAAATTACACCTTCTTTTCGGCGAACAATTACCTTTTCGGTTTTTCCTTTCAAAAGTGCTGTTTCAGCTTCATAAATCACACTTTTACGCAAATTTGTATCATCAGGAAGCAGTTCGGCAGGTGTTTTATCCATCGTGTTTCTGTCGGCAGCCGCCCAGCACCAATCGCTTTGTTGCGGATATGCTACTTTTACAGTTTTGTCTTCCGTAGCAATGGCAATTGCTGAAATCAGTGCTTGCCCGGCTTTTATTTCAGGAAATGAAATTACAAGTTTACCGTTTTTCACAGTAGTATAAACCACTTTTTTCAATGTGCCATCGTGTCCGCTTTCGGCCCAAATATCCAAATCGTTGATAACAACCGAATCGTTCACCGCTACATCGAAAATTCGCAAACCTTCACAGTCGGTTTTTTCGCTGCCACCTGTTCCGTGCCATGGTTCAGTAAAATAGAGTTCAATCCGGTATTTTCCATCAGGAACATCGAAAGTATAATTCAATTTGTGCCTGCCAAAACGGAAATGTCCGAACAGAGACCAGTCTTTCGTACCGCGAATTGGGTCGTAAGTTACGCGTTGACTTGCCTGATAAGGATTCAATTCTTTAAAATCAGCAGCCCACGAGCGTGAATAAGTCGTGTCATCTTTCAGCCACATTTGCCCGAATTCATCTGTGTAAGCATCGCCACCGCAATTTATGCGATATAGATAGTTGTAATTCTCACTGCCTTTCAGTATTTTTTCAGGAATAAATAAAGCTTTGTTACAATAAAGTTTATCAAAATTGGGCGCTTTTTCCAGATTGTTGAGCACAATTAAATCTTCGGCTACTGCTTTCCCTTCGAAATAACCCACAGCACGTAGGACATTATATCTTATATCCCGATTTTCCCAGGTGAAATGCGTGCCAATGCCGTTATTTTTCTTTTTTCCAAGATAAACCGAATCAACAGCATCGTTATAGAGTTTTACGCTGTCGCAATTACTGTAAACATCAATTGTCGCGCGTTTGCGTTTTTCGAAACGATTTGGCCATGTGTGCGAAACAATATAGATCATCGGCTCCTTTTTTGCGGAAACGTAATTGGCTTTGTACATATAATAGGCATCGGTTGGTTCTTCCCAGGGCGAAACCAAACCTTTGTAATTAAACGGTCCCACTTTATCAATCATCCGATGAGCTTCATCGGGCTGGCGGCGACCCGGATTGTCGTGCGAACTGAAAATCCACTGAAACTGCCCGCAAACACTATCTTTTACCGATTCGGCTAATTTAATTTTTGTTTCGAGGACTTTGCAGGCGCGACTTTCGCTCCATGCGCCATTCAGTTCAAGATCAATATTTTCGGTATGAAAACCAAGCGAGCGCCAGGCACCGTATTCACCATTGAGCAACTGATTTTTCTGCGATAGTTCCTTGTCGTAATTTTCAAGAATTCCGGTGTTGTATGTACCGCTCCAGTTTTGCACCACGTTCCAGTCAGTTCCTTCGCCACCGTTGCAGGTTGTGATAACACGCATATTGTGGGCTGTCGGGTCCATTTCGCGGATAATTTCACTGCATTCTTCGGCAAAATCTTTCGGCAGAACACTTTCGTTTTGCAAACCCCACATTATTACCGATGGCGAATTGCGCCGTTCTTTTACCCATTGACGAAGCAAGGTTTTAAAATTCGCACGAAAATCCGGTGTATCGTACCAAACATGCGCCGACATTTGTGTCCAGAATAAAATACCATTTTCATCTAACAAGCGCTGATATTCAAGGTTGTGCGGTTGATGCGCATCGCGAAAAGCGTTAAAGCCCGCAGCTTTTATCTGCTTCACTCTTGCGTAAATTTGCTCCGGACTGAAAGCATGCGATTGCCCGAACTGATGTTCATATTCACATGTTCCGTTGATAAATACCGGTTTGTCGTTCAGGAAGAATCGTCCATCGTTGTCGTTACGTTTTACAGGCCAACTTATGGTACGAATTCCAAAAGGAGTTGAAATTTCATCGGTTGTAATATTCTCGTCCCGTTTTATCATCGATGCTAATTGATACAAATAAGGTTTTTCGATGCTCCAGCGAATGGGATTGTTAATTGCCGATGACTGACGAATGATTTTGGTTTCGTTGGGCTGTAAAATTACTTTTTCAGCTAAACGAAAAATTCCGATTCCGTCATCGTTGTTCAGTTTATTTACCAGTTCAATTTCAACTTTTTTATCGGAATAATTTTTAATTTCCGTGTCGATAAAAACTGAATCGGCTTTATCGTTGTGCCACACATGCACGCCAAAAGGTTCGATGCGTACATTATCGGTAATTTCAAGTACTACAGGACGAAAAATTCCCAGGGGCTGTGAACCCTCGCTGAAACCCCATTCCGAAGAGCATCCACCGCAAACCCACGGCATATCGGCTATCATATCCGGATGCTCTGCCACAACAGTCAGGGTGTTTGTTTTGCCGGGTTTTAAAATTCCGGTCACATCAATGGTTGTAGTGGTGCGACCACTTGGGAAACGATTGAACTTTTTGCCGTTAAGTGTTACTGTAGCATAAGTTCCAACACCTTCGAAACGAAGAAAATATTGTTTGTCGGCACCGGCATCAGGAGTTGTGAATATTTTTGAATAAGTAGCTGTACCATGTAAATTTCCGTGTGTTAACTGGCGGTAACCATAGTAATCGTCCCAGTTGTGTGGAACATTCACTTTAAGAGTGTCGGTTTGCATCCATGTTTTCCAGTCATTGTTCAGATTTACAATTGTACGCCTGTTTTTTACTTCAGGTTCAGGAAAACGAACCTGAGAGCGCCCCATTGGCTTGCTGGTTGCCACAGCTATTCCACGCTGGTCGTTTTTATTTACAGCGCAATAAAAATGATAAACCACATCGTTGTGTTTCACCACATAACTTTTGTGCGCGAACAAATTATCATAAGGTTTCGATGGAAAAATCAAATCATCGCCCTGCCAGTCGAACCAGTTTATCAAATCGTAACTGCATGCAAAGGTGTTATACGCTTTATAAGGTTTGTTTGGGTTGAAGGCTGAAAAATAAAACATTACATACAGGTCGCCAAACCGCACAATCTGCGCATCGCCGGTAATCATGCCCTGAATTTCGTGTCCGAAAACAGGATTCCCTGCAAAGCGTTTCCATTTTTTCATATCTTTTGATAAGGCAATTCCGATTCGCTCGCCTTTTAGTCCGGTTTCAGGGTGCTTTCCTCCTGCATTGTAAAACATTACAAACGGAGCGCCCAGCGTTTTTTTCTTATCCCAATAAATGGTGCTTTTGTATTGTGTGAGGTTTTCGAACCACTGAGCATCTTTATCTTCAATCGAAAGAATTGGTTTTTTTTCTGATTCCCATTCAACAGCTTTACTGAAATTATTTTTTAATGTCCACGCTAAACCAATACTCAACGGACCTTTTTCGTAGCCAGAATTTTCTCCTCCGATATACGTCATCCAATATTTTGCTTTGTAAGGTTGCAATTCATAACTTCCACCCCAGGAATTATCAGACAAAGCCGGAAATCCGCCACGCTGGCTTTGATCCCAAAATCCATCCCTGAACGAAAGAATTTTACCAAGCGTTTTCCATTCCAGCAAGTTATCGCTTTCGGCTAACCATGTTTCATAACCACGACCATCAGTACCTGTACGGCCATTGTAAACCACATATGTCATAAACCATTTTCCATCTTTGCTGAATATGGTTGGGCAATCGATTTTATAATTATTGGTGGTTGGCCCAACTACCAAACCATATTTAAATGGAGTTTTTACCTGCTCGTAAATTTCTGCCATAAGAGCTTGCGAAACCTCATTTTTGTTATTTATAGCATATGCTGAGGAAGCGCTTTGAGAAAAGACAACAGAGGGAAAAACCAGAGAAAGTATGATAATTATCGACTTCATAAATAAATTTAGTTCAATCACAGTAATTTATGACGTAGAAAATATGAAGTTGTAACCTCAAAATCTGAGAATGAAAAATCTTATTTAAAACCGATGTGATTATATTTAAGATGATAGGGAGGACAGTTCCGACGCATCGGAACTGTCCTCCCAATCTGTTCAATTAATTGATTTATTCAGGGAAAGTATATTGTAAGTCTGTAAATTTTAAATAAAAAAATTAGCCCCAAAGCCGCTCTATTTCTTTCGGAAAGTGTTCGTATTCAAGCGTGTGAACTTTTTTAGCAAGCGATTCGGGAGTGTCTGATGATTCAACTTCGCATTTTGCCTGAAAAATAATACTTCCTTCATCGTAATTTTCGTTGACGTAATGAATAGTAATGCCCGAATGTGATTCGCCGGCTTCGATTACTGCTTTGTGAACTTTGTCGCCATACATACCTTTACCTCCGAATTTAGGTAAAAGTGCAGGATGGATATTGATAATTTTGTTTTGAAAGGCTTCAATAATGCATTGAGGTACGCGAAGCAGAAACCCTGCAAGCACTATATGATCAATTTTGTATTCCTTCAAAATTTCAAGCACTTTTATGCCCTCAGTGAATTCATTTTTCTGTATGGTTACCGAAGGAATTTTAAGCTCTTTAGCTCTTTGATGAATAAAAGCATCCTGATTATTTGATAAAATAACAGGGAAAACGAAATTTTTGGAATGTGAAAAATACTTAATTATATTTTCGGCATTCGACCCCGAACCTGAAGCGAAAATGGCTATTCTGACGGACATAGGACTATAAGTTTATTGCTCAAAAGCGATTTAACTGTGCAAAAAAAATCAATTTTTTCTTCGGAAATGATAGAAATATGAAGATTTTTTCATTTCTTTGCACCGCAAAATTAGAAAACAAATTTTATTTACAAACTTAAAAGATTAAAATTATGTCAGAAGTTGCTGCTAAAGTAAAAGCTATCATTTGTGACAAATTAGGCGTTGAAGAATCAGAAGTTGTTCCAACTGCCAGTTTTACAAACGATTTGGGTGCTGACTCATTGGATACTGTTGAGCTAATCATGGAATTCGAAAAAGAATTCGGGATTTCTATTCCAGATGATCAAGCTGAAAAAATTGCTACAGTAGGTGAAGCAATCAGTCACATTGAAGCTTTACAAAAATAAGTTTATTCCGCAATTTTTTCATTTATGGAATTAAAAAGAGTTGTGGTAACGGGTTTAGGCGCCGTTACTCCCCTTGGCAATACTGTCCCGGAACTCTGGGACGGTATTGTTAATGGAAAAAGTGGCGCTGGACCGATAACTTATTTCGACACATCGTTGTTTAAAACAAAATTTGCCTGTCAGGTTAAAAATTTTGATCCTTCGGCTTATTTCGATCGTAAAGAAGCTCGAAAGATGGATTTATATACTCAATATGCCATTGCTTCGGCCAAAGAAGCGGTTGAGAATTCGGGAATGAACCTCGAAACAATTGACAAAGACGAGGTGGGTGTAATTTTTGCAGCCGGCATTGGGGGTATTCAAACATTCGAACAGGAAATTGGCTATTATTATAAAAATGAAGAAAACGGACCGAAATTCAATCCGTTTTTTATCCCGAAAATGATATCCGATATTGCTGCAGGGCAAATATCGATGATATATGGTTTCCGAGGTCCTAATTATTCAACTGCATCAGCTTGCGCTTCGTCAACAAATGCGTTGATTGATGCATTTAATTATATTCGACTTGGAAAAGCAAATGCAATAATAGCAGGAGGAGCCGAAGCTGCTATAACGCCTGGTGGTGTTGGTGGTTTCAATGCATTAACTGCGCTTTCTACCCGCAATGATGATCCGCAAACTGCTTCTCGTCCGTTTAGCAGAAGCCGCGATGGATTTGTAATGGGCGAAGGCGCCGGTTGCTTGGTGCTTGAAGAATTGGAACATGCATTAGCTCGTGGTGCGAATATTTACTGTGAAGTAGTAGGCGGAGGCTTATCGGCAGATGCATATCACCTTACAGCAAGTCATCCCGAAGGTTTAGGCGCGAAATTGGTTATGAAACGTGCTTTGAAAGATGCCGGAATGAATCCTGAAGATATTGATTACATCAATGTACACGGAACATCTACACCTGTTGGAGACATTTCTGAGCCTAAAGCTATAATCGATGTTTTTGGAGAACACGCCTACAAACTGAATATTAGCGCTACAAAATCGATGACAGGACATTTACTTGGCGCTGCAGGTGCTGTAGAAGCTATTATTTCGGTACTTTCAATTATAAATGATATTGTACCTCCTACTATTAATTTTACGGAAGGTGATGAAGACCCTGATATTGATTTCAAATTAAATTTCACTTTTAATAAAGCTCAGAAACGCATTGTAAATGCTGCCTTGTCAAACACCTTTGGTTTTGGCGGTCATAATGCAAGTATTATATTAAAAAAATTCGCTAAATAGTGGTTTAAAAAAAGTGATTAAGCATATTTTACGAAAAATAAGGCTCTTGTCGAATGCTCGAAAAGAGCCTTATTTAATATTTTACAAAATCCTTGGATTTTATCCGGATAATATTGAGTACTATCAACTAGCGGTTAGTCATCGCTCCTTATTGGTAACCGACATTAATGGCAAATCGCTTAGCAACGAACGTCTTGAATTTCTCGGTGATGCTGTTCTTAGTTCGGTAGTTACAGATATTTTATTTCGCAAATATTCTGAAAAAGACGAAGGTTTTCTGACAAATACCCGTTCAAAAATTGTACGCCGCGATTCGCTGAACAGATTGGCTATTGAACTCGGACTTGACAAAATAATGAGAACTACGCGTAATTTAAACGCTGGTGTAAATAAAAACATCTATGGAAATGCTCTTGAAGCACTAATGGGAGCAATTTATCTTGATTTTGGATATAAAAAATGTAAATTCTTTTTCGAACAAAAAATTCTCAATAGATATATTGATATTGACAAACTTACTCTGATAGAAGAAAACTTCAAATCAAGAATTATTGAATGGAGTCAGAAAAATAAGCTAAACTCCGAGTTTATTCTACTGAAAGATGAGCTTATTGACCCAAACCAACATATTTTTCATACACAACTGCTGATTGAAGGAAAACAAATAAGTACCGGAACGGGTAAAAGCAAAAAGGAATCTGAACAAAACGCATCATACAATGCATTGATAAAGATTGACGAAGGTATAATTTTTTAATACTTTACCTTAAAGAATTAAAAAAGCTGTTAGTCAGCGAACTAAATCACTGTAAATTTGTTTATATTGTGTTAATTTACAAATATTCAAAATAACTTCTATCCCATATTTTTTGATTTATCAACTGCACATTTTAAATATCAATAGAATCAAACATGGAAACAACACACTTTGCCCGCCTAATTCAGAAACAGGCTAAAAATTACACCGATCGTCAGGCTCTTTGCTTCAGAAAGAATTTGACCGATGAATGGAGCAGAATCAAATGGAATGAGTTCAGCAAACAAGTTGATGTGACAGCAGGAGCTTTACTTGCCGCCGGAGTTGAACCTCAGAAAGCAATCGGACAGTTTTCGTCAAACATGCCTGAAAATCTCATTGTTGACTTCGCTGCATTTTCTGTAAGAGCTATTGTTGTTCCCATGTACGCAACCTCATCAGTTCAGCAGGTTGAATTTATTGTTGATGATGCTGAAATAGAATTAATTTTTGTGGGCGAACAAGTACAATACGATGTGGCAATTGAAGTGCTTAAAACTTCTAAAGTTCTCAAAAAAATTGTGGCTTTTGACACATCGGTAAAACTTCAGGATAATACAAACTCAATGTATTTTTCTGATTTTATCAAACTGGGACAAGATAAAGAAATTCCGGCAAAAGTTGAAAAACTGCGCGAGGAAGCTAATGAAGCAGATCTTGCCTGTATTCTTTACACATCGGGCACTACAGGAAATCCCAAGGGTGTAATGATGCCGCATTCATGTTTTAACGAAGCAATGCGCATACACGTTCTTAGGCTTACAAGCGTTACCGATGCGGATACATCTTTAGCATTTTTGCCATTATCACATGTTTTCGAACGCACCTGGTGCTATTTCTGTTTGTTTAAAGGTGTAACTATTTACATAAATCTGCGTCCACTTGAAATTCAACAAACCATTAAAGATGTTCGGCCAACACTGATGTGTGCTGTACCTCGTTTCTGGGAAAAAGTTTATGCCGGAGTACAGGAAAATATAGGTAAAATGTCTCCACTTATGCAGGGCATAGTAACATGGGCAGTTGTTACCGGAAAAAAATACAATCTTGATAAATTACGTAAAAACAAAAAGCCGGACTTATGGCTTAAAATTAAATATACAATAGCCGATAAACTTATATTCTCAAAAGTAAAAAAGACACTTGGTATTGAAAATGCTAATATGCTGCCTACTGCTGGCGCTCGACTTAGCGATGAGATTACAGTTTTCATGCGAAGCATAGGTGTACCAATTATTTACGGCTACGGACTTACAGAAAGTACGGCAACTGTAACCTGCTTTGATTACACTCACTACAAAATCGGAACAGTAGGTAGTATTATGCCCGATGTAAGTGTTCGCATTGGTGATGACAGTGAAATCCTTCTTAAAGGAAAAACAATTTTCCCGGGATATTATAAAAAACCTGAAGCTAATAAAGTGGCATTTACTCCAGATGGTTGGTTTCGTACAGGAGATGCAGGTTACATAAAAGACAATAAGATAATTCTTACTGAAAGAATCAAGGATTTATTTAAAACATCGAATGGAAAATACATTGCTCCACAGGAAATAGAGACGCGCCTTGGCATGGATAAATATATCGAGCAGGTTGCCGTAATTGGCGATGAAAGGAATTTTGTTACAGCTATAGTTGTACCTTCAATTCCGGCTCTCGAGGAATATGCAAAACAAAATAACATTATTTATGAAAATTTGGATGAACTGCTTGCTTCTGATAAAATTTACAAACTGATTGAAAGCAAAATTGCCGAACGACAAAATGGAATGGCAAGTTATGAAATGATTAAAAAGTTCAAACTAATTAAAAAAGGATTCACTATTGAAACAGGTGAACTAACCAATACTTTGAAAATGCGCCGCGCTATAATAATGCAAAAATACAAATCGCTTATCGACGATATGTATGCTTAATAGCACTTATTAATAACAGAACAATATATTTATTTACAATATTATGTTATTCAGCATATTTTTATTACTTTTGTGCCGTAATAATTTCATATTGAAATAATAAATTTAGCAATTATGTTAAACGAAAAAATTGGAAACAACGCGGGTCTTGTATGGGCAGCGTTAGAAAACGGCGAACTTAACGTTAAAGCCGTAAAAAAAGCAACCAAACTAACAGAAAAAGATTTAAATTTGGCATTTGGTTGGCTGGCACGCGAAGGTAAAATTAACTTCAGAGAAGAAGAAGCAGAAGTTTTTGTAAGCCTTGCATAACCGAAAGGATATTGAAAAGAAACGGGTAGTTAATCTTTCCCGTTTTTTTTATGCTATAAATTTCAACTTAGACGTATATAAATTTTTTATTCTAAGAAAAAACTCTTATATTTGCACCCGCTTTTGAAACTTAAACTACAAAGCGAAGGTAGTTTGTTAGAAAGTAAAGAAATGCCTGCCCGGATGGTGGAATGGTAGACACGAAGGACTTAAAATCCTTTGGCCTCACGGCTGTGCGGGTTCAAGTCCCGCTTCGGGTACGATTAATGACAGAAAAACCCCTTGTAATCTATTGATTATAAGGGGTTTTCTTATTTTTTGAAATTGACAAACATGTACTAAACGTGTACTATTCAACAAATATTTCAATATTCTATCAATGAATAGTCAAACTGTTGGTCAAATAATAGCTTTTTAATCGTTTTCATCTGCTTCTCATGTTCAAAGATACAGTTGACCTGAAATTTTTAAGTAATAGATAAATATATTCATATTGCAAATGTCATTCCATTTTTTGGAATTTTTTTGCTTCATAGTTAAAGTAATAAACTGTCTTAGTCAGTTTGTCAATAAATATAATTCCCTCACCAGACTTAAATTCAAATCGGTTTACAGAGATATACGACAATGATATTATAATTACACTGATAATAATTGTGAGATACAATTTTGTTGATTGGTCAATTTTTTTCATATAATATATTTAATAAGTGATTTAATAGATAGATAACGGTTTTCTAAGATAGATATGTTTTATTGCATTGTTTAGAATAAATTTTCAATCATTCTGAACCATGTTGTAATATATTTATTGTGATTGTTTATATCTACACTTATATCTTAACAGTATCAATTAGTACATGGTGCTTCTAATTTATTTTGAATTAAAATAATCAACAACTACATTTTTTCTTTGCAAAGACATTCAGGTTTTAAACTATTCTTCACTAGTTGAAGAATTTAAATGCAATTGAATAATATTGCAATCAATACCTCTGAATTGATTTTGCTTTGAGTAGATTGAATCTAATATTCTAACTTTGTCATTAAAGAATTCTTCTTTACTGAAAAAATATATTGGATTGAACTTCAATCTTGAATACCCTTTAAATCCCTTCTTACCAGTCACATACGTCAATGTAAATAATTTATCTCCTTTGTTAATACGATTAATAATATTACTGTCCAAATTACAAAATATCTCGTTTTGATATATAAAATATCTATCATCATTCAGTGAAAAAGGAATTATTGAATCATTTAGGTAGAAAATATAAAATTTTCCAGTATCCTTTTTAATATCAAATTCATCCATAATAAGATTATACTTCAATGTTATATCAATATATACTACATTACCATAGTCATCAAATTGTTTAATTAGGTCATTTCTAACTGAATTTAATAACTCATTTTTAACTTCATCATGTACTTTCTTTGATTTACAACTAAATAAAATTACCAACACACATATAATAAGTAGGTGTGATTTTTTAAATGACACATTCATATCTTAATTAATTTTTTCACAAATGTATGTATTTAAAATCATAAAATAAAAAAACGCTACAAATCTATGCAGCGGTTTGATTCATTATTTTTTTGGAAAAAGCCGTTCAAGAGTCTCCCTAAAATTATTATCTTTTTCAATTTCAACATTCTGTTGTTGTTTTGGCAATACATATTGAATGAATTTTTCAAAGACTGCAATTCTTTTCTCTGGCTCAAGTACCATAAAGTCTTTTTCTATTTGCTCCCGGTTGTTATCAATCAAGTTGCTTATCCATTGTCTTAGTTCTGTGGTAACCTTATTGGGTGAATTTTTGGGTCTCCCTTTTGGATTGTTTGTTTGTCCTTTTTTCATGGCTCTGTATTTATTTGTTGTTTTCAGAGATTAACCAAAACAATTAATCAATCCAACTGCTCGTTTCATTTCCTTAAACAGTATGTTAGCCTGTTCTTTTTTGAAGTTAAACACGAGGTCTTTACCCACTTGTTCAATTGCAATCACCATTTCCATTGGTTGTTCTACTCCGTTGATTGTTGGGAAAGTTACCTGTATGCTTATTATCGCGTTATCTGTTTTAATAAATTTGACACGTGTGTTCATTCTGTTTATTATTAATTGTTATTATTGATTTATTCTGTTGCCGATAATACTTTACTACATCGTCAATTTTCTTTATCCAGCTCTTTGATTTTTCATCTACAATTGAGCATGACCTCTCTAACTGCCTCGTCCAACTCTTTTATCAATTCACTTTGTTCTGCGTTTTTAGATGCTATTGTGATCTTCCTTAGCTCGTCTTTCAGTCTACTGTAATACTTTGGGTCTGAATAGGTGTTTCTTGCTTTTAAATCAGCTATAATATTATTTATGAAGTCTTGCCCTTTTTCCTGTAATAATAGTGAGAAAATTGCATTAGCACCATCTTTGGGGGTCTTGATATTATTTGTGTCCATTATTAAATTGGATTTTAATTTATTAATTGAAAAATACTCATTCCCCCAACGTTGAATAATGTTTGTATAAAAGTTTTCATTGGTAAGTGTGCCTCCTGTAATTTCTGACATTTTAAATTGAGTTGGGAGTCTTTGTATCCACCGTGACTCAAGTCTTAATAAATTACTCTCGCTATAACCATTTGGTATAACTGTTTTTTTTGCCTTAGCCTCTAAAATTTTATCATAAAATATCAATTGCTTTTTGTTAGTGTTATAGTAAAGAGTATCGGGGGTCGCTTGTAATCGTTTTGAGTTTGGTTTGTTTCCTAAATATGGATAATAATCTGCCGGTGGTCTCTTAATGGGTAAAACTGTACTAACATCAATTCTTGTAACTTTTGCATCATGGACTGACAAATGTAAGGTGTCACTAAGTTTCTCTATTGCTTGTTTAGCCCCTGACCTGGTTAAAGTATGTATGTTAGTCGGTAGCAAGAATTTTGGCAAACTACCTTTCAAACTTATACCACCATCCAATAAAAAAACTGAATAATCGTTTGCTTTCCCTGTTATCCTGTAGCCTTTATCAGTACTTCTATGCTCCTCTATATCGGTTAGATATTGTACAATAACAAGAGGGTCTACTCCTATCATTGTACAATTAATCCAAAAGTTTACAGTGTCATACATTTTTACCAAATTTTGGTAATAGAAACAACTTACTATAAGCAGTTTCCATTTTCAGTAATTAAATATTGGTTTTGCCTGTTCTCTCATAGCCTGTAATGCCTCATTGAAAGCACCACTTGCAAGCATCTTTGTATATCCTTGAATCAAATAACGCCCTTTTGTAATTACTAAAATCTCAAACTCTGAAAAGTCAGGATTTGTAATAAACAAATAACCATCTTCACAGAATAAAATCATTGGGTTCGGCTCACCACTTTTCAATGTCTTATTGTCATTTGGCTCACCATAACCAAAACAAATACTTTGGTCTGCATTATCAAACTTTTGTAGAAATATACTACTAAAATTTATTGAACGTTCACCCATAAGAAAATACCCTGCTCGTCTTTGGTCGTTGCTATTAATTACCCCCCTCGTCTCCTGCAAATAGAATTTCAATTGTCCTTTGCTTGAAATTAATGGCTTTAAACCTTCATAGTAACCTGCCATTGCAGTACAATCCAAACGGGGTATCTTTGCACCTACCTTTATTTTGTTGGCTCTCTTGAGGTCATCTGATAGCTGTTGTAATTTAATATAACAATCAAACATTTCACTTTCCTCCTTTCTTATTACTCATACAATACTTTTGAGCTTGTGTTTCAATCTCATCGGTTGTGCTGATTGGGTTCTGTAACATCCATTTTTCTAACTCGGTACGGTCAAAGTACACGAGCTTCCCAAAAGGTTTACTAAAAGGTACTGTGTTTGCTGAAGTATGCTTATACATTTTTGAACGAGACAATCCTGTAAATCGGCACGCTTCTTCTAACGTAAGTACTGATTTCTGGCTCAAGGCTGCTGCCTCGATCCGATCAAACTGTTCTTGTTGTTTTTTTTGATAAACTAAAAAATCAATTTCAATCCGATTTTTCTGTTCATTCTCTTGTTTTTGTTTTATTAAAAAATCTCTTGCCATTTTATTTAAATTTGTTGAATTAATTAAATGGGTTCAGGGTGTACTTTCCTTTGCCCGTTGTTTTGTTGCAACGATGCAAAGTTGGGAAATATGGGAAAAGAAAGAGTTATACAATGACCTACTGTATAACCTACTGTATAGGGACATAAAAAAAGAGGCTCGCCCGTGGGGTTGCCTCCTTTGTATTTTATATTGATTAAAAACTTGTAATTAAATCAATTGCTTTAAAACCTTTTGGTTTTTCCTTATTTCCTTGAGCTATATCACTAATAGCTTTTTTAAGTGTATTTATATTTGGTTTCTTACCCTTTATTCTAAAACAATACTCAGTTATTTTCCATTTTTTTGAATTATCAGTATCAGAAAAAAGAGTATCAATCATATATGCCAACAATGCAATACTATCGGGCTGCCATTCTAAAGGTGTAAAACTTTCAGGCTTACCTTTTCCTTCAAATATATATTCAAATGCTTTCTTGTTAGTGGTTTTTGGTAAATAACCTCCTTTTGTTAGTCCTGTGTAAACCTGTTTTAATTCCTCAGGTGTGAATGACCGTGTAAAATGTAGGGGCAAGGCTTCTTTTGGCGGTGGAACTTGCTCCGGTGGTGGCGGTGTTGAAAGTTTGATTTTATACTCTATTGACTGGATGTAAATTTTCAAATGCCTTAGTCCTTCACCTGTATAGAATGACATTTCTTGTTTTTTTATGTAATCTATATACTCTAAAATCAATTTGTTGTCTAATCCATCAATTTGCTGATGGAATAGTTTTCTTGTCGATTCTGATTTATCAGTAAGATGACCTTCTTTATTAGCTCCATTAATAATTTCATTCTCAATCGCTTTGTAATTAGAAATAAAAAATAATTGTTGTGGTGTGTTCATAATTTAGATTATTTGAGGGTTATAGTATTAATTCTGGTAAACTATTTATAGCTTGTTCCTTTAGGCTATCAACTGCCCGGGTATATTTCTCGGTGTGCTTCAAGCCACTATGACCTAATAGACTTGCAACTGTCTTAATATTAGCTCCATTGTTAAGGATGTTTACTGCAAACGTGTGTCTAAGTGAGTGGAAAGTTATGTGTTTGTCTATTTTTGCTTGGCTTGTCCAATGTCTAAGGGCTTTGAGGCACATATTAAAGCTCGGTAAATGAAAAATATAATCGTCCTTATCCGGCTTCTTTCCTATTAATGTTAACAACCCATCATTCAATGGTATGTTTACCCAACTGTTTGAACTGTGCCCCTTTGTTTTAGTCTGTTCAAATGTCAATAAACGGTTAGAGTAATCTACATTGCTAAATTTCAATTCAATCAGATCACAATACCTTACTCCTGTATATAATGAAAAAATAACTCCTCTTCTTGTCTCTGGATTTTGTCCGGGGTAGGAAGTGGATATAA
The DNA here is from genome assembly GCA_964405245.1 of uncultured Paludibacter sp. GTDB lineage: Bacteria > Bacteroidota > Bacteroidia > Bacteroidales > Paludibacteraceae > Paludibacter. Next base: position 6,024 of record CAYONE010000009.1, on the reverse strand, counting down.
ATTGCTTCATTTCCTTCATGCTCAAAACACCCTTTTTCAATGCACCTTCATCGACTTTACAGACTACTCCGGCACAAGGATTTTTGGCTATAACATTATGCTCAACTGCATACTTGATAACTTTCTTGAAACGTTTATAGAAGGTCAACGCACCCTCGCCCGTGCTTTTACTTTCCAAATACTCAACAAACAATATCATCATGTCTTTATTCAGTTGCTCCGGCTTAATGTTGGTCTGAAACATTGGATATTCTATTTTTAGAAAGTCCTTGAAACGTTCAAACGATGCTTTAATCATTCTTATATCTCGTTTGGTGTAGTTATCGATATAAGTCTGGTAATAGTCCAAAAAGTTTATTTTCCTGGTGGAACTTATCCGTTTACCTGTCCGGTCTGCTTTTAGTTCTTGCTCACGTTCTGCCCGTGTTTCTTTTGCAAGTTCTAAAATCTTTCTGTTGGTTTCCCGTTCAATCGGGGTTCTGGGGTTTGTAGTCAGATAAAGGTTAAGATATTCCTTTTTTCTGATGTGAGTAATTTTGTATTTTGGCTTACCTTTCATTTCTCCATTAGTGTATAACTCCGGCTCGCCTGTTTGTTCATCAATTATTGGTTTCTGGGTTCTTCCCAAATAGTATTCCAAATAAAGGCTTAATCTATTGTCTGTCAGCTTTTCTTGCTGTAACTTTGGATTTTCCTTTGTTTTTACTTCCAACTTTGCCATAACTATTTGCTTTTTAGTGGGTTGTGTACACGGGTCATCTTGACAACCTCCTGTTTTTGTAACTACTTGATTTGCTTTTGTTTTCCTTTGGTTGCAAAGATAAATAAAAGTTTTCAAATAACGTGTACTAAACGTGTACTAATATGCAAATAATAGTCAAAGCAAAAGAAAAAATGTCTTCTTTTAAAAGTTTAAATACTTGATTAATAGTCTTATTTATTTCCTATTATTTCCTATTTTTGGTGGGTTGTGTTCCCGCTTCGGGTACATAGTCAGAAAACCCCTAATTGATTATCAATCAGTTAGGGTTTTTTATTTCATTCTGTGCGCAACCGTAGCGCAACCATATCAATTTCAAAATTCTTTTCAACTCCAAATTTCATTTATTAATAGATGAAATTTACTTTTTACTTAAAGATTTCAACCTCCTATTAAAGTCGATTTTTGAATAAGTATACTGGGATTTTCAGACAAAAATGTCTGAAAACTTACTTCAATATCTTTTGGCAAATTCATAGATCGGCGTTACATTAGCCAAAACTATAATAATATGAAACCTCCTATTCTATCCGCCGTTTGTAATTCTTATAACCCTATAATAAACGATATATATCTTCAAATGGGTGACTTACGATATATACCGCTAACAAATGGTTTTTTAGAATTAAATCCTCGTGACCAATTAATTGTTATCAAGGCGTGTATCCGTACACATTCCAACCTATTGAAGTTTAATGTTCCTGGTTATGGTAGAATTCTGTATTACGAGTTATACATACAAACAAAAGAATTTACATCATTGACCATTTTCAATATCAAAGGGAAACTTCTTTCATCACGGGAAATCAAATCATTTAATGAACGAAACTGAAAATGGCACTTATATTTGTTATCATAGGTTTTATACTTGGATATTTTCTTATTGATATTGTTGTAGATTTAATATTTCCCAAAGAATACAAATACAAATCCAATGTCCCATATACTACTCTTGTCAATGAGACAATGTATTTTACAGGTAAAATTCTTAAACAAAACAATATTAAAGATTTCCCTAAAGTAGAAATTCGTTATTACCAATATTCTAAATGGTGTGGTAAATTTTTAAATGGTACTATTATTATTTATATCAAATCACACACATCTGTTGAACAAATTATCGAAAATACTCTGCACGAAATGAGTCATTTTATTTCTAATATGAATAAATGTGATGAATATATCAGGTATAATACCTTACTGAAGGAGGTTGGTTATGAAAAACATCCTGAGGAAATTAAGGCAAGGAAGTTTGCAAGGGTTAATTTGAATGATTGCCTGAAATATCTTGAAAAGAAAGGTGTGATTGAATAACAATTAAGTATTTTCAAAACACAAATTCTAAGTCAATTTTATCAAAAAAATTACTACTTTCGTAAATCAATAAACCATCTGATTCTATGTTATTATTTATTACAATTCTTATTGTTTTCATCCTTATTTCTATAGGAATCATCATTCGATTTAAAAATGTTAGAAGACAGCGTAATTCCATTCAACAACGCAGTTATCAGGTCGATCATGTTCCCAATATCCGTAAATTAATCTATTTTCGGGACGACTTGCCATTCCAACCTGAAAGTAAGCAGATTTTATATGTTGAATCAACATGGAATGAAAGATTGAATGAATATATCAACAGCCATTTTGAAGATATATTCAAATTGTTCCTTAGTAAAGGATATACCTTTTTTTATCTACCCCGTTTACAGCAAACTTTAACCGAAAAGGAATTTTACGATTACAATTTTCCCAATGTAGAAAACCTGTCAATTGATAATAAAAAAACAGAACTGATTTACCAATCCCTGTTATCGTTTTTGCGTGATGATGCAGAAATAAAAAGCGGTTTGATTCGATACAAGATGAATGCAAAAGGGGAAAACATGTTTAGTTATTATGAATTTGATGACGCAGATATTCCTGAACAACTGAATAACTACTTATCGTTGGTAGGTGAAGATTTGTTTTTTTCTATAGGACGGCCAGATAATGAAGAAGATACCGCCGATTTTAATTTTTGGAAAGAATCGAAAGAATTGATAGAGGAAATAAAAGAAAGGGTAGAAAAACTCAGGATTTTAGGAGTAGAGCAATGGTTACTTAACGACATATTGAAAATAAAACCTATGTTAAGCCGACTTGAAATCACAGCAGATTTTCGCATCCTGTTAACCGACTATAATAAGGAAATAACTATGACACCATTACCTAAAGCTGTATTTCTTCTTTTCCTTAATCATCCCGAAGGAATACTGTTTAAAAATTTATCTGATTACCGTGAAGAATTAAAAGTTATTTATAAAAAACTTACACGAACCGATTCGACAGAACAAATTAACAAAAGCATTATCGATTGTACCGATCCAGGCAAAAATTCTATTAATGAAAAATGTTCCCGAATACGTGAAGCCTTTTTGATGCATGTAAATGAAGAGCTGGCACAAAACTACTTTATTACAGGAAACCGTAGCGAAGTTAAAAGGATAACTTTGGATAGAAAAATGGTGATAAATAATGCCAAAATGTAGATTTTCTGCAAGGCTTGCAGAAATTTTATACATATTCCAGTTTATTTTAATTTTGTTTCATTCAAATCACCATTTAGCCCTGATACATTTAATTAAGTCTATAACGATTTTGAAGTGAGTTTTTAAATTTCTAATTTTGAAAAAAAAATAAAATTATGAAAAATGTTTATATAAAAATGTTGAAAGACCTCTATCATGAGGATAATAAAGGGAATTTTAAGAATATAAAAAAATATTTGGGGAATGACATTACAAAGATATTTGAAAGTATAACTGAAAGAAGCAATATATATCCTGGCGGATTAATGGTAAAGAATATAACTTACAGTACTTTAGAAGGTAGTAAGGGTTATGATATTACGCTTATAGACTTAAATGGGAAATATATTGAATATAAGTTGATTGATCCTAATAATAAAATTTATGAATAAAAATTTACCTCAAAGTATAAAATCAAGTTCTTTACAAAGAATTGAGAACAAGATAAATCTAACTAAAACTTTAATTGATAGGTTGACTAATGAATGGGTTGTTGATTTTTTTGTTGACAATATAGATGTTTTTGAAATAACAATCTTGCTTTTTACAAATGTTTCTATTGATGTTTTAAAAAAAATCATTGAAAAAATGCCTGAATACGATCTGTCAGTTATTGAAGATAATTTGGACTATATGTTATGGGATCAAGAAAAAATTAACTTCATTTTAAATACAAAGGGATGGGAAAAATTTTATCTTAATATTCAGAATAAAACATTTAAATGGAATGAAAAAACAATTGAATTTATACTAAATAATTCAGATAAAACAGATATTGAAAAAAAATATATGATTTCACATAGAAATAATATAATATGGACAAGAAAACTAATAGATTATTTAAGTGATTATTTCGATTGGGATGTATTTTCTGATAACTGTAACATTCAGTGGTCAAATGAATTGTTCGAGGAATATATTGATAAATGGCATTTTGGAAACCTAGCAAGAAATGTTTCCTTTCCCTGGGATATTAATAAAATAAATACAAGTATTACAGGTTTTGATAGGTTAGAATTAAGGCCAACGGAAAGGGGTTATCGATACATTTTTGGCTGGTTTGATTTATCAAAAAGAAAATTGAATTGGACAGATGAATTGATTGATAGATTTAAAGATTATTGGAATTGGGACTGTTTATCATGTAATAATTCAGTCCCATGGAATATGGAAATGATTCAGAAATATAATGATTATATTGAATTTTCAACACTTTCTTATAGTGATAATAAATATATTCCATGGACCTACGATTTTATAAAATTACACGAGAATAAAGTAAATTGGATACATTTACTTAATAATAATACTATTCAATATAATGAAAAAATTTATAATCTTATCAAATCAAAATTACCTATATATGTGTTTACAAAAAGCAAATACTTCTTATGGGATATTTTTATTGTTAAAAATGATTATAAAATTATTTCACAATTAATAAAATCTTTTGGAGAAAACTGGTATAGTATAGATTGTATTTTAAGTCAAAATAAAGATTATAATTATGATTATTTATATAATCGACCAGATGATAATCAAATTGATGTCAGTTATGTTTTTTATAATTATTTTCATGATATTCAGTTGTATAATGAGAATAAATTGACTTGGACAATAGAATTTATTAATGAATTTAAAGAATATTGGGATTGGAATAAATTATCGTCTAAAATTCATCTACAATGGTCAATTGAATTAATCAGAACATTTAAGGAAAATTGGAACTGGAAAATTCTTTCACAAAATAATTCAATTCATTGGGATTCAGAATATTTAAATTTATTTGAGGAGAAATTAGATTGGTATGGCATTTCTGAAAGTTCATCTGTTTTATGGACAGAAAAAATAATTGATAAGTATGAAGATAAATTGAAATGGAGGGCACTATCATCAAATAAATCCCTTCCATGGACATTTGAATTAATTGAAAAATATAAAGTCAAATGGGAATGGTTTACCCTTTCGAACAACCATGGAATTATATGGGATATAAGAATGTTTAAGCACTTTTATGAAAAAATAGTTTTATATCAATTTTTTTGGAGAAAAGATGATGATGACGAAGAAAATTTTTATAAAAAATGTTATGATGTAATTAACGAAGATTATTACTTTGATAAGGATTGTGATAAATGGTGGATATATTTCAAAGAAGCAGAAGAGAAATGTTATTCAATAGATAGTACAATAAAATCGAATTATCTTAAAAAAAAATATCGTCTACAATATATGCTTAAAGATTTCTGTACAGAAGAAAATATTAACAAAGTATTTAAAAGAATTGAAGATGCAAACACAAGCGTATTTTGAAAACATACAAGAACAAATCATTAAACATTTAAACAATGCAAGATATTCTGTTACTATTGCAGTTGCCTGGTTTACCGATAAAGACATATTCGATGTTCTTTTAAAAATAAGCAACCAAAAAGTAAAAGTTCAATTATTGATTTTAAGTGATGATATTAATTTAGACTCAGGAATAGATTATAAATTATTAAATGAAGCAGGAGGAAATGTATGGTTATTGCCTTTAAAAGACAATCTGATGCATAATAAATTCTGTGTAATTGATGAAAATACTGTAATTAATGGTTCATATAACTGGACTAATAAAGCCAAATATAATCATGAAAGTAAGTAAGTAATCAAAATTAAGCGACATAATGCGAGTAGTTAATGAACAGTGTA
>CAYONE010000008.1:64874-72855 GCA_964405245.1 uncultured Paludibacter sp. | reverse complement strand
TGTCCCCCACTAATTTTCACAAACGTATGATTAAAAACATATCAATATTTATTTATATCTAATAGAGTTTATATAACTTAGTTGATTATAGTGCTTATATTTACACTTTTAACGTTTAGACCTCTATCCCTAACCCTTTCTCAACCTCTTTCCCCTTTCAGGGACTTTCTCCTAAGGAGAAAGACACAGGTAAATAGTTTTGGAGAAAGGGGACAAGGCAGCTCGTTTTTTGAGATTCACCTAATGATTTCACTCCGCAAAGTCCCTTTAAAAAATCTAAATCAATATTCTTTCTCCTTTGGAGAAAGTGCCCGACTTGTTCCGATACATCGGAAAAGGGCGATAGAGGTCGGGAGAGGGATTTAGGGAGAGGTCGAATTCAATTGATATATAGCTTCTTAACTTATTATTTTTTATAATCTCTAATATGGATTTATTTACTAAGTAAATGATCAGAATTAACTTGTACAATCCATATCGTTTGGTTTAGAAAAACTATCTACACCTAACAGGTTTTAAAAACCTGTTAGGTGTTATCCCGAACAGATAATGAAGAGTTCGAATAATATAAACTAATTCAGAACACTAACTTATAAGAATGAGTAATTCTACATTTCAACCAGCACTTTTACTATTCTTTCAGCAGTATTTCCATCCCACAATTCAGGAATTGCGCCTTTTTTCCATTCGCCGGCAAAGAGTTTTTCTAATGCCGGTTTTATAGCTTTAGGGTCGGTGCCAATAAGCTCGTTTGTGCCAACCGTACAGGTTTCAGGACGTTCAGTATTATTCCTGATTGTCATGCAGGGCACTTTCATCACAGTAGTTTCCTCGGTTATTCCACCCGAATCGGTTATAACAGCCAAACTGTTTTGCACTAAATAGTTGAATTCGAGATAGCCCATAGGTTCGGTAAGAATAAAAGCCGAAGAATATTCCGCGGGTAAAGCGGCAATCATTTTTGCTGTGCGTGGGTGAACCGGAAACACTACCGGAATTTCTTTTGATGCCTCAGAAATGGCTTTAAGCAATTGAGCGAATTTATCATCAACATCTACATTGGCAGGACGGTGCAGCGTGAGTACAATATACTTTTGGGATTCCAAATTCTTATCATTCATTAATGCAGGCTTACTAAAACGATGCATATTCGACAAAAGTGTGTCAATCATTACATTTCCAACAAAGAAAATCCTGTCTTCGCGAACACCGGAATTCAGTAAATTTCGGTTTGCTACCTCCGAAGTCGTAAAATAATAATCGCACAAAGCATCGGTAACCATTCGGTTAATTTCCTCAGGCATTGTCAAATCCCACGAACGTATTCCCGCTTCGATGTGCGCAACTTTTGTGCAAAGTTTTTTTGCCACAATACTGCAAGCCATAGTTGAGGTAACATCACCTACCACAATTACCATATCAGTGGGATTAGCTAAAAGGTCTTTCTCAAAATTCACCATAATGGCAGCTGTTTGCTCAGCCTGACTTCCACCACCGCAACCTAAATTTACATCAGGTTCAGGGATGTTCAGTTCCCTGAAAAAAGTTTCACTCATACGCTGATCATAATGCTGACCAGTATGAACTAAACGGTAAGCAATATCTTTACCTTCCTTTTGCGCCTTTTCTATTGCGTGAATTACAGGAGCTATTTTTACAAAATTTGGCCTTGCGCCGGCTATTAGTGTTATAAGCATCTTTTTTAGTTGTCGATTTTTACTTTAAGGGTGTTATTGTTTGTGTGATATTAAGTATCATTTATGTTTACAGGATGTAAATAGACTTAAGAGAATTAAGTATGAAGCTCAAAATTAAAGTATATATTATATTATTCAACTTTCGCAATCATATAAATGCCTGAAATACTGATTAATATAAAATAGTACATTTTGATTATCAGATGTTTATGCAAATGTAATCTTTATAAAATTCTTATCTTACGACCTCTCCCCTAACCCCTCTCCCAAGTAAAGGGGGAGAGACTTTTTCAGAGCAGAAAACCAGATTATTATACTATTCTCTATCGTTTACAGATCCCTTTAAAGGATTGAGGTGGAAGAAAATGAAATTGTTATAATATAAACATATTTTGAACACTTACATTTTAAGATATACTTTTTGTTTACCAATTTCTGTCGGCAATAACACAAAACCAAACTCCCCTTTGGGGGCGGGGGTTACCACAGCGGATTCAACACCACTCTCGGCGCTCTCATCCGGAATAAATTTCCCGACTTTTTTATGGTAAGCATAGCTCCATAGTTTCTTCCATACATACTACCATAGTCAGCACCCAGCGATAAAGAAGTAACAAAATCATTTCCCCAGTTTCGGTTCATTTCGCACAAAACAGAAGCATTTCGGCTACGGAACTGAAATGGTATTTTTGGTGTACCATAGTTTTCAGTGTATGTTCCCATCAATCTATAGTCAATAAATTTCAGATCTCCTTCAATTCCAAAATGATGAGCTTTTACAACATTATTATTTCCCCGTATTTTTTTTTCATTACCCTGTACACTATATAAAGTTGACGTAATAAAAGGTATGCCAATGGTACGTCCATAATACGACCAACTTCCGTAGTCATTGCTGAAATAATTGTCGCTTCCACCGTAAATCATACCATCTTTGTCGTGATAGGGTCCGGACTGATCTGTAGATGAAAAAAATTCATACAGAAAACCCTGTATAAGTTTGCCTTTTCTGTTTTTGATACTTAGCCCGAAAAGCCCATCTTCTCTGTTCATGGCTCCCCAGAAGAATCTCATTGGACCATCTTCATTATAGTTTTGCCAATAAGCATTTACAGTAAAATTTCCAATATAACCACCCGCCTTAACACTTTGCGAGAGCATGTGATTACCAAAAGCATTTATCTGGTCAGCTTTAGTTGCATCGCTCCCACCCTGTTTGCCAAAAAATACACGTATAAAATTCGATAGACTAACATTTCCGTAGGATTTTCCCGGTATTTTCCCTGCCCACATTGCAAAATGATCTAATCCGGCTTCAACCCACCATGGGTAATCACTTCCCACAACTTTAAGGTAAAGATATTTATGATGCAGTAAAACATCCGGAACTTTAATGTAATAATCATCCAGAAACCATCCATGCGACAAAGCTCCTTTAATCAGCAATTTTTGGTTTGTGCTGGGTATAGGTACATATTCAGTAAAACCCGCAGTAATTTTTGGAATTGGTCTGGCATTTTTTGAAAAGATAAAACCACCAGCCGACAACGTAGAATCCTGCATTCCGATAATTTCCTCTTTTGCACCCGCAATCACTTGAAATGAAAGCAAACGTACTTTTGCATATAATTCATGAAAGTAAAATTCTTTCTTTATCGGAGCATAAATACCGTTAATTTCGGCATCGGTACGGGATAAAAATTCCGCACCAAATCCGTAGTCCACAATGCGCTGTTTATGTCCGTAATCTTTATATACTGCCAAAGATCCAAATGCAGTTGTTGGAGTATGATAAACTTTTCCGTAATTCAGACTTTGCAACCAGAAAGGTGCATATCGTCCGGATGTGTATAACCCTCCTAATGTTACTGAATACCTTACAGTATCACGAAGTGCTAATACCTGTGCTGATAACGGGAAAATTCCCATCATCACAAGAAAAAGTAATATTTTAGTTGTATGTTTTATCAAAATCTTGAATATTTGCCTTAAAGCAGATTAATTTATGTTAGTTAATCGGGGTTCGCACCTTAAGTATTTCTTCATCTGTCGTCAGTCATCCGTTGTCCGTTATCTGTCGTCAGTCGTCTTTTGTCACGGTTCAAAGCACCACAAATCATTCAGCACACCTTCGTCATTTTCGCCAAAACCGATATATGCTTTATTTCCAATCACGAATGAAACAGCATTTTCGCGGGGTCCTCCGGGAATTTCGCCCCGTTTGTGCCACCGGTTGCGAACCGGATCGTACTCCAGTATATCTGCATACAATTTTCCTGGATTTATCAAATTCTCCTTCCCGTTAAAATATCTGCCTGTGCCAACAAAAAAACGATTGCTTACAGCCAACGATGTCCCATGAACTCTTTTACCGGGGATGCTCCGTCTTTCTTTCCAGCTATCTTCAGTTGGGTTATATTGCCACCAGTCATCCATATTTACAGCTTTAAAACCTGCACCATAAAATGCTTTTTCACCATCCGAGCAACCCACTGACCCAAATCGTCTGTCTCCGGGTAAGTCATTTAAGCGTACCCAACGATTATCTTCAGGAGAATAGCTCCAGAGAAAATTCTGCATGGTAAGGTAAGCATAACCTGAGCCTACATAAATCTTATTATTCATAACAAAACTGAAACATCCTGAAGTATCATCACCGGGAAAACCTGCTAAATTTTCCCAGCTGTCTGTTGCAGGATTGTAACACCAGAAATCAGTAAAATAGGCTTGTTTATTCAGTACAGCGCCTGTATTACTTTGAAAACCAAGTCCAACGTATGCTTTGCCATTCAAAACTAAAGCAATTGCTTTCACTCTTGGCTTTCCGGGGAATGGAGACTTTTGTGTCCATGAATCATCTATGGGATTATATTCCCAAAGTTCCTTTAAACTGTCTTTTGGCTCTTTGGTCCTGCCTGTTAAAATATAACCTTTGCCATTCACTGCAAATGCCACAGCCGAAGCTCTGCCACTTCCGGGCATACTGCTTACCTGTACAGGAGTTAGTGTTCCATAAATTCCTTCGGGGTCGGTATTACAGGAGGAGAATAATGCTGAAAATATTATCAGTGGGAAAATATATGTAAATAAAAATTTCATTATCAACAAATTAAAACAAAAAATAATTTATCAATCTTTTTGAAAATAAATTTACAAAGATAAGATAAATTTTGAGAAAAAATGAATTCTAAGCCCTTAAACACGTTTATTTGAAAAAGCTAATTATTAAAATAATCATTTACTTTTTACCCATTTTGCCGAACGTCTGAATTTACCAAAAACACTGCTTAAAGCAATAAATAACCTGTATAGATAATACAATCGGTAAATTTTCGGATTCCTGATATGATAGCGTGATATCATATAATCTTTGGAAGGGAAAAGGTTTTTTACAATAAATTTTATTTTATTTCCCCAACCTTTTATCCCTGCCACATTTGAACCGAAATTATTAATATGATTCCCAGTGTTTATATAACCTCGCAAAAACCGAACAAACACCTCAAAATCGTTATGGTTTACCGTATAGCTGTATTTCTTTTTATAAAATTCGGGTACAGGCGCGTTAAAAAAATGGGATGTAAGCAGAAGATGTTTAAAAACAACTGTTTCGCATCTGTTTTCACAGGAAAGAGCAATGAGCTTTTCCCAATCTATACTGTCCGAATTCCTAAAAAGTATATTGGCTAAATCGGTAAAGCAGGTAAACTGGATTTTACTTCCCGTGAAATGTTTTTCGGAATGTACACACAGAAAAATTAGCTGATCGTAAAAAGCAAGTGTAAATGCTTTTGTTCCATTGATTGTTACCGGCTCAGCACGTTCAAAGAAAGCTTTGGTATTTAGTTGGAATTTCTGACTCGGTCGATGAAAGCGTATATGAACCTCAACAGCTAAACTATCTTTAATCATAGTAGGATAATGTATAAATTCATTATCCAATCGTAATTCAGTGGAGAAAGGATTTTCAGTAGTTTGATATCCGAGTGATGAAAGAATCTTCAATGATTTTTCTCCATCTTCAGGTTTTACAAGAATATCAATATCGCTTAATTGCCGCAATCCCACATCGCCGTATAAATGTTCCGATAGATAAATCCCCTTTAACGCAACAACCTTTATATTTGACAGGGAGAGTGTATTTGCTAATTCTGACCATGCATTTGATAACAGAATATTCCGCCGTAAGGTGGTAAAATAACTTGCTTCCAGCGTTTTCAATATTGCTGCTGAAACATTATCCCTTATTTCCGGATGCTTCAATAGTTTGTAAAGCATAGGTCCTATGCCCCTGTTGATAGCCTGAGTGGTAAGTTGTTGCCAATTTACTATCTGTAAAACAAGTTGCTCTGCAAGTAGCAAATCAGGGTTCGTGAGTTGTAAATTTGCTGATAACAACAGGAGCTTTTCCTCAGGGTTTAAGGCGTTTATTATAGAATTTTCGGGAGGCGCTATTTTAATCAACTGCTGTTTCACAGATTAGTGGTGTTGTGTTTTGGTACTGTCTTAAATTAAATTTCAACGACAAAAATAGCAATACATGCCGAATTTTCAACAATTTGAATCAGATATAATTGAAAATATTTTCCCCTGGGGGTGGATAGTCCCCGAAACATCGGAATCGGAATCGGACTCTGTCATTGACATTATATCCCCAATTCAATGGTACCAGCCTGACAGGTTTCAAAAATATACCTCACCCCAACAGTTCGAAAACGTAAGAGTTTTGTGTGGGAAATATTTAAAGTGTGGGCGATGTGATTTGAAGAATTAACTTTTCTTCTTCGAAGTATGAGAAAAGAAAACGTTTCTTGTTATGGTGAGGCAGGAACATTTTTTGTTTTAGAATTCAATTCCGGTGTTTTGTTAACCTGTTTACGGAGCTGATTTTTCAATTTGCGTCAAACCGCATTAAGCGGTTGTAGGGTTTATTGTTTTTGTAATGATACTTTATTCTTTTCAAAGAAACGTTCATTCCCGATAGCAAACGCAGCCTCGTAGTTTTGAAATCTCTTTGCTTATTGATATTTGTTCCTCTCTCTCTTTAGAAGAAACTTTCAAAAGTCTCCGACGTTTTGAAGTTTTTTCTTCCTACCCCTCGTTTCCTAACGAGGGGTTTCTGGTTAATTGTTTACAACAATTAAAAAAACCACGCAAAATACTTTTTAAAGAAACTTTCAAAAGTCTCCGACGTTTTGAAGTTTTTTCTTTCTCTCCCTCGTTTGTCCCGTTATGCGGAAAAGGTTTAATGGGTTAATTGTTTCCAACAATAACATTTTTCCGCACGGTATTCAAATTTCTTACTAACGAAACTTGCAAACATTTTACGACTTTTCTTTATGGTACCAGCCTGACAGGTTTCAAAAATATACCTCACCCCAACAGTTCGAAAACGTAAGAGTTTTGTGTGGGAAATATTTAAAGTGTGGGCGATGTGATTTGAAGAATTAACTTTTCTTCTTCGAAGTATGAGAAAAGAAAACGTTTCTTGTTATGGTGAGGCAGGAACATTTTTTGTTTTAGAATTCAATTCCGGTGTTTTGTTAACCTGTTTACGGAGCTGATTTTTCAATTTGCGTCAAACCGCATTAAGCGGTTGTAGGGTTTTGCTGATTTTAATGACCTGTGTCCAGATAAAACCTATCCGTAATAAAATAATTCCGCAATAAACCGAAGATGTTCGGAGTATGTTAATATATCTATATTTAAATCAGGGTGATCCCGTGATTATTTTATCATGATATAAGCTTATAATGTATCCCAGGGCATATTTCCATTTTTGTACACTTTGAATTCAGTACTACGTTCGTGTCTGACATAAAATATTAATTTGATATTTTAACGAACTGCGCGTCGTTCATTAAATTTCACTAATGCATTTACAGGTACGGGCGGGTTTTTGTACCGGTGTTGGCATAATTTTGAGTAAAATACACGCCCAACTACCGGTTTCAGAATTTTTTTAACATGAATGATGCATTTTATCACCCTGTACTCTTTGTAATTAATATGTTCAACGCGTACGTAGTTATAAATTATAGTGTGTACAAATATCTCCGGCGTGTCGATGATATTGATTATCGATTGAATTCTGATATTCGGCGCAAGCTACTCTCGGATACATGCCTGAATTCTGATATCAGACACACATCCCTCTCGAGGATGTATCTAAAGCAACATGTAAATTCAAATTACTTAGAATTTGAAACTATTTTTTGCTCTTCCTACCCCTCGTTTCCTAACGAGGGGTTTGTGGTTAATTGTTTACAACAATTAAAAAAACA
>CAYONE010000008.1:0-64774 GCA_964405245.1 uncultured Paludibacter sp. | reverse complement strand
CGCAACATACTTTTAAAAGAAACTTTCAAAAGTCTCCGACGTTTTGAAGTTTTTTTCTCTCCTCCTCGTTTGTCCCGTTATGCGGAAAAGGTTTAATCTTCCTACCCCTCGTTTCCTAACGAGGGGTTTATGGTTAATTGTTTACAACAATTAAAAAAACCACGCAACATACTTTTAAAAGAAACTTTCAAAAGTCTCCGACGTTTTGAAGTTTTTTCTCTCTCCTCCTCGTTTGTCCCGTTATGCGGGAAGGGTTTAATTGGTTTATTGTATCCAACAATCATTTATTTGATGCGTTAAAAACGCTGAACCAAATACCCCTCGTTGTAAACGAGGGGGAGAGAAGTGTGGAAAATTTTAAATATAATATTTTGTTTAATGCTGATAAGTTAAAAGTGCCAAAACCTCCATTACAAGCTCTACCACACATAAAAAGTACAAATAAGGGATTTTTTGGGAAAATATTTGCATAAAAATTTCCTAAATAAATTTCATTTTTAGAAATATTTTAAATTAAATTTTTGAAAACGACTATATGTAAATTGCTGATTTTTTGATATTAACGTACACTTATCGAAACCCGGTATTTTTGTGTTAATTCCAAAGCTTAATTTTGTATAATAAATACTTGTTTTACATTTATAAATATTGTATATTTGCAGGTCAGTTTTTTATCAAAATAGTTGATGCTGACTGACTGCACTGCAGTTATTCTTTGAAATATTTTTTAAATACAACAGGCTTTCAATTATACGAATTCTGCTGTGCATAAATTAAATTTGTAATTATTTTTAAAAACAATTTTTTTATGTTAGTTATAAAAGTTATTCGTATATACAAAAACCTGATCAGGGCGCTTGAGTGCTCTGAACTGGTTACCAGCGTAGTGGAAATTGCTGAGAAGTTCAATCCCGAAGCGCTGAAAATTGAGTCAGTGGTTAACATGCTTAAGGAACATTTGCCGGAAACCGACAAATTGAATGTTCCCGCCCGCTCACACCCCCTGACCAAAGAGTTGAAAACCCTTCGCCAGGCACGCGACAAGATACTCGGTGCGCTGTTGTCGATGTTACAATCGCACAACAAAGCTACAGCCTCGTCGATGACCGAAGCGAAAAATGTTGTAACACCGGTGCTCGAGAAGTATCTGGCAAAAATACATAAGGACGCTAATTTTGTGAAGAGCAGAAAAATCGAAGTTATGTTTCTGGAGCTGGATGGCGATTCCGCAAAGATGGAAGCCGTGCAAACACTGGGTTACAAGCCATTGTTGGATGAGTTGAGAACGAATCAACAGTCGATAAAAGATACGCAAAAAATGCGCCGATCGACCAAAGCCCTTAACCCGGGCATTCAGAGCCGCAAAATAGTACATAACGCATTAACGGCAATGAATGATTTGTTTCATACCATCGAGATCAATCAGAAAGCCTTACCGGAAGTGGATTATACCCCGCTGGTGAACGAGCTGAACAAGATGCTTGCTGAGTACAAAGTACTTCTTCAAACGCGTCGCACTTTAGCGCTGAAATCGGCCGATATAAAAAAGACAGATGCACTGTCTGCTACAACTATTGCATCTGCCGGTAACAAGAACATATCTGCATAGGCTTTCTGCCCGCAGAGAGAGCTCCGTTCGCCTGTTGACGGGGCTTTTTTTTGCTCTTTTGCTAAAAATTCTGATTGTTTACTTAATTCGCTGTTTTTACTCTTACTCTTTGTTATCTGAATTTATTTATTCTGACACACTGCCGGAAATCATATTTCGCATCTTTGGTTAGTAATGCTGCCGATGGGTATTCACGACAACTGAATTTGAAGATTTTTCCTGATTTTAAAATTATTGTTGTTTCTGTGTGATGCGAACACATTTATTGGAACATTTTCCGGCATTCCACTTGATTTTGTAATTACACTGCAAATATATGAATATATATATAAATTTGGTATACTTTTTTGAATTATTTGCATGTTTTTGCTCAAAAAAGCACTAAAAACCGCACAAAACTCCTCAAAATTGAAGAAAAAATACGAATTTAAAGGATTTTAACAGTAAACCGCACAAAAAACCGCACGGAAAATTTTAAAATCGCTCAACGGTTACCCCTCGTTTGTAACGAGGTTTTAACGGTTCATTGTTTCCAACAGCTTAAATCCCGCGTTATAAACGCTTAACCAATGCCCCCTCGTTGTAAACGAGGATGAGGGAGAGCGTATCCTAACAGGTTTCAAAAAACACCTGTTAGGTTTTGGTGATTAATTTAAAAGACCTAACAGGAGAAAAATACCTGTTAGGTCGGTTTACTTCCTTTCCGCATGTTGTTGAAACAACACGCTCATATATCGGCCGTCGTTACGCGACTGTTAGGGATTTATTGCGCCTCTTCACTATAAACTACCCACTATAAACTATAAACTACCCACTATAAACTATTAACTACCCACTATAAACTATTAACTACCAACTATAAACTATTAACTACCCACTATAAACTATTAACTACCAACTATCAACTATCCACTATCCACTATCCACTATCCACTATCCACTACAAATAATACTTCCTCAGCCCGTTCCTTATCCAAAGCACCGTATATTTGAAAGCATAGATTCTTTTAAGCTTCATTACTTTACGCAGGAATAAATAATGCTTGTGTATTAAAGAGAATTTATTGCTGGTGGCTGAACCTCTGCGCTGCCTGTACCAGGCAAGTTCCACATCTAAAGGTATGGCCTTAAAACCTTTCTTGAGGATATTGAGCCAAAGCGCGTAATCCTGTTTGCGCCGGATATCAGGCATAAACATCTTTCCCACTTTTTCTACATCGTACATGGCAGTAAGGCAGCTTATTTCGGTGCGTTGCAATGCCATACGGTAAGTAACAGGTTCTTTACTAACATGGAAAGTCTGGCGGATAATTTTACCTCCCTCGTCCATAAAACCATAAGAAGTGTGCGAAAAAGCAGCATCGTGTATCTGCATAAAAGCCACATGTTTCTCCAATTTTTCAGGATGCCATATATCATCACTATCAAGGAATGCAATGTATTTTCCTTTGGCTTCTTCTATGCCAAGATTGCGGGCAGGACCGGAGCCCTGATTACCCGGTAATTGTAAAAGTTTAATGCGTGGTTCGGTGGCAGCTAAATCATTAATTATCTCTGTAGAATTATCTGTAGAGCCATCATCAACCAACAAATGTTCCCAGTTGGTGTAACTCTGCGAAACAACAGACTGAATCATTTCAGCAAGATAAGGAGCTGAATTGTAAACAGGAGTAATAATGGATACAAGAGGGTTGTTTTTCATGTTGTTTAAAATAAAAAATAATGAAATATCAATTCATTAAATTTTAAAAATATTTCCCAAATTCAAAATCATATTCTACCGGATTAAATGGTTCATTACCCCCACCAGGGAAGAATGTAAGTTCGCCAAAATATATTCTCTCTTTATGTAAATATAAATCTACCCTAACAAAATTAAATGGCTTAGACAACATTCTGCAAACTTCTTTCATTTCATCAAATTGAATCGGTTTTTCAATTAATTTTTCTGAGATTTCATACCTTATAGAGAAATCCTGCTTCACCCAATTCATATTATAAAAAGCTCTTTTATGATTTGTGTATCTGTCGATATCAAGTTGTACTATTTCAGGGTTCCCATTAAAACAGAAGAATTTATAATCATAAATATCAAACTTCAACAACTCCTCACAGATAATTAATGGTTCAATATTTTTGTATTGATATTCTCTTGATAGGTAAAATGCATTATAGCCAAGCCATTGGTTTAATATTTTACGAGTGTCTCCAAAATTTAAAGTAAGCTTATCTTTACAAATTACATTCCAGCCTGAACCATGATTTGTTTTTAAAGCAAATTGCATTGGCAAAGCTTCGAAATCAATTTCCGAGGAATTTTTGTAAACACCTAACAAATTAACAAGATATTTTTCTCCTATGCTTTCTGCAACATATTCTCTTACAAGAAACTTATCTGCATATTTGCTATAAATCTCATTTTTTTTACTAATTTTTATACTGCTCAGAATTTCATTAAATGATGTTGGATTATTTAGATTATACTTATAATACTTAAAACCTAATCGTTTAAAGGTCAAATAAGATATTATAAAACAGAATGCTTTATCAGGTATAATTATTAATAAATACCTACACAACCAATACCACAAAGATTTATACCTATTCAACATTTACCTTCTAAATTATAATCAATACATTAAATTAACATACCAACAATGAACAAAACTATAAAATTACAAATCTACATAATTAACTTAATAAATCAAACCATCTGTCAGATAAATTCTTCCAGACAAAACTCTCCGCTTTTGTTCTTGCATTCGTTTTTATCTTTTTTACAAGAATTGTATTTTCAAACAAACTTATTACATTTTCAGCAAATTCCTTTTCGTCAAAGGATTTCACAAGCATGGCATTTTCTTCGCTCCTCCACAAATAAGGCAACTCACCCACTGAGGTTGTTACAACAGGTATTCCACAACTTGCGGCTTCCATTACTGCCACACCGAAACTTTCGGTGTCAGTAGTGTTTAAAAATACTTGATGCGTGTGGTAGTATTCTGCCAACTGATTGTTGGGAACTTTACCGGTAATGTGTACGCAATCTGTAAGCCCGAGTTCAGATATTAACTGCTGTGTCTGAACCAACAAACCTTTATCAGGACCAATCATGGTAAGCGTTGTGTCGGGATATTTTTTTCGTACTTCATAAAGTGTTTTCACAGCTAACAATGGCTGGTAGGTGGCATTAAATGCCCGCACCCATAGCAGTTTGTGATTATCCATAACAGTATCGGAAAAAGGAAATTTCTGCATATCTACCGTATTGGGTAAATATCCGATATTAAAACCTTGTTTTTCGAAATTTTCTTTCAGATATAGCGATGGGGTTACAATTTTATTTGCCTTCAAAAATAATTTTTCAATCAGATTTCCTTTACGCTTGCTGTTCTGATACAATCGGTGCAAACCTCCTCCACGTAGATTCAGAATAACCTTCTTATTTCTGAATTTACCAATGGCAGCACAAAGAAACGCAAAACTCAGAGCTGAGGAGCTATAGGTGTCTATATGGATAATATCGTAGTTAACGAACAATGATTTAACAAACATATCGGCTAACTTCAGCACTTTATGGTCGTAAACCGATGCACGGCTTATTATTATATCATTTTTCATCCGATGCATTACACCTTCCATTGGTCCAATTGTACCACGCTGACGGGAAAGGAAATTACCAATAAAAAGCACTACAGGTTTATCCATTTACCTCTTTAATTATCTTGCCGGGATTACCGGCAAACAATACATTATCAGGCACATTTTTAGTAACAACAGTATTTGCACCAATTACAGAACCTGCCCCAATTTCTATTCCGGCAGTTATCGTACAGTTTGCACCAATCCATGATCCTTTACCCACTTTTATGGGGCTGCTTTGGGGTTTTCCATATCTGAACGATCCATCCTGTTTGGTGTGATTGCCTGAAGCAAATATATTTTTTGGGCCTAAAACTACCTCATCATCCAAAACTATTGAAGTACTTGCCGAAAACCAGTTGCCATAAGCAACATAAACATTATTACCAATATTAATTTCTGATGGATTGTAAAACACAACTCCTCTTCCCAATCTTAAATCTTTACCACAACAGCCCAGAAAAAAATGAGCCAACCAACCTCTGAAGCGAAGTACAGCCACATTATCGGGCATCCAGCTTGTAAAAAGCAGCACGAAATGTAAAGGCCAGTCGTAACGGATTAAACGATAGAGTTTATGCATTTATATAATCTATTATTTTTTTTACCTGTATGTCCGACAAACAATCACCAACCAAAATATTAGCACTTTCAATGATATCTTGGCGGGTTACTTTATTATTAATCAAATCGAGAATAGCGTTGTAAAGGTTTGTTACATTTCCGGGATCAATAAGTATGGCATTTTTACCATCTTCGATGTTTTGAGGAATACTTCCCACATTTGTAGCAATCACCGGTAATGAACTAGCCATGGCTTCCCATATAACCCTGGGAAATCCTTCATGATGCGAAGGTAAAACAAAAATATCACACGAGCGATAAAGTTCAAATAATTCCCTACCACCGAGTAAGCCATGGTATTTCCACGCACTCGAGGTAACCTGAGAACTATCCAACATCTGAAAATATCGTTTTGCATCAACGGTATCCCAGCCAGCTAAATGTAAAGTTACCGGGTAGTTATTTTTACATAACTGTTTAAATGCTGTCACCAACTCATCCATTCCTTTAGCTTTCTCAATTCTGCCTACAAATAAAAGTTTGATATTGTCGGGATCTTTGCAGGTATCTTCACGATAATAAAAATCTTCCTTTGTTAGTGTAGTAGTTTTTACTATAGCAACTTTATTGTTTATTTTATCATACTTTTTTTTCAAAGCTATAGAGTTCACCAGGCAACCACTATTTTTTAATGCAACATTCTGAAAATACTCGTTGATAAAAGTAAAAATATTGATAAATAATTGTTTGACGAATCCGAAATGCTGATGTTTTATGCCTTCCATATAGTCGCCCACCATCAAAAAATCCATTTTTGTTTGCTTACGAAATGTAAAATAAAACCATGGTGCAAGCGGACTTGGAGCACGCACCAAAATTTTATCACATACTTTAGCTGTTTCTCGGTACTTTTTTAATTTGTGAAACCCAAAAATTACAATATAAGGAAAAGATTTTTTTGTACCTAAATCCCTTAAAACAATATTTTTCTGTTTGAGTTCGTAGTTTTGTTCTGAAGTTTGACCATTGTTAGTGTAGGCAAAATAATAGAGTTTTTCAACATTCTTTGCCAGCTCATCAACAAACAACCCTAAATAAGCTGGCAGAAAAATACGACCTTTTGCATCTTTGTAAACAACAATATGATAATAAAAACCCAACTTCATTTTGTTCGTTTTTTTGGTTTTATGTCTGATTTTTTTGAGGACAATAAATTAGCTCCTCCTGCTATTAATCCATACATAATCCAGGTAGAAGTACCCATTCCTGATGAAATCGTATAGAAATAAATGATGAGCCCTAAAAAAGATATCAGTAAAGTTGACTCAAATGTACCCGCGAGTAAATGTATTTTTTTCCAAAAACCAACTAAAATAATAATGAAAAATATTACCATAGTTCCAAATCCTAAAATGCCGGTTTCGGATATCCAGCTTACATACGTGTTATGCGATGAACGATTGTCGATATTTCGTAAACTTCTGTCAGCTTCAATCTGGCTTTCATCTATTTCAATATCGTAAGCCACAAAATTGGTATAACCAATACCTAAAACAGGATGTTCTGCAAAAATCTGTTTTCCTTTTTGAATTTGTGCCTGGCGCTGTAGCCAAGACATATCGTTGCGCAATACATATTCGGTATTGGTGAGCAACTCACCCATACGAGGGTTGACGGGATAAATGGCTTCACCAACAAGACTGAGTGTAGTTTCGGTGGTAAGCAATACCACCAACATGCCCGCCACTACCAAAATAGTTTTCATATACTTACGCACCGCAGGCAGGGAAAAAAGAATAATAAGTAACGATTGCCCAAAACTGATAATAGCTCCGGAACGGGAGCCATTAAGCAGAATTAAAAAAACAAGAATACCAGCGAACAGTATTTTTAGCCATAATTTCCTCAAAAAGAAAAACGATAAGGGGGCTAAAATAATAACTGTAAAAGCTACAGCGTTTTGTCTTAAGCCCATACGAAAACCCGAAACATATATAACAAGTAATAATATGGTTGAAAATAAAATATATTTTGAGAGTTTTAGCTTGTTGAGAAAAGGATACAAATTATTAATAATTACAGCCAGCAAAAACCAGTAAATGGTTTGTATATACAAACGTATTTCACGGCCTGAAAGCTCGATTTCTGGAAACACCCAACTTAGCAATGCAACAATAAGAAATACAAACAACATCCACATAATACCTCGCGGCTTAAGAAGTGCAGGACGACGCATAAGGGTAAACACAACAAGTGTTGCTCCGAAAATAAACGATGCTGAAAACAAACCTAAGTCCAGAAAAATTAGCGTAGCACTTACAAAAAGTAATATGATTAATATATGCAGATACTGGAAAGTGGGAGATTTAATAAATTGAAAAATCAGCGGTGATATCCTATTTTTTACTGTCATACTTTGTTTCATTTTTCCAATAATTGTTGGTTTTTTCAGAGTATACAAACTGAAATTGAGAGGCTTTGCGCCATCCTGCACTTGAGCCAAATAACATAGCTTTCCGGCTTTGCCCTGGTGATAAAAGATAATTTATTAAATAACCTACTATACGCCAAAATGTGTAATAATGAAAAACAACCTGCGCCTTCATTATGCTTTCATTATTTAATCTTGCTCTTTCCAAACTCAGGTACAACCGCGAAAAACTCACTCTTTTTGCAAATTCATAATGATTTGTAGAATAAACACTTGTTCTCGTGTCGTTATGCAAAAATAATAATTTATCATAAAAGAGAACATTGCCCTGCTTCGATAATGTATAACCTATGATTGCATCCTCACCTTTTCCTAACTTAAGTTCGTACAAATCAAATAATTGAAAATTGAAATTTTTATACATGAATTTTCGCTGAACAGCAAATGCACCACCGCCGACGTATTCCGTAAAGCCACTTCCTGCAGGTTGACTTCCTCGAACTCCATTGTAACCAAATTTCCCGGGCTTCTTTGGTGAATAACCGCTTAAAAAGTTCTTTATATGTCTCAAACTGGAACATCTTCCAAACAACTTACTAATTGGAATTTTCGACAAAGATGTATTTGTATGTTTATCTTTAAACTTTAAAGCTATTGCAACATAATCCTTCTGTTGGAACAAATCGTAAATTTCATTTAAAAAATCATAGTTCAATATTTCCATGTCATCATCTAAGAACAACAGGTATTTACTTCCAGAATTTTGATAACCTATAAAACGCTGATATGGTTGATTTTTATGAGGAGTTTGTATATATTTAATCCTTTCAAGTTTCTGAATTTCATAGTTTTGAGATTCTGAAGCATCTACAACAATTATACGTGAAAGTAACATCACATTACAGTCATTTATTTGATTTACAAGTGATATTACTAAATCAGGTCTGTTATACGTTGTTATTACTATATCAAATTTCATTTTAAAATTCTCAATTAAATTTTTTATCGGTTAAAATACTATTCAATATATCGAATAAATCCATACCGCGTTTAACAAGATAAACATTTTTATTAGAGAGTAAAGGTTCATAAAATGGTGCGTATGCATATTCAATAAATTTCTCAAATTCAATTCCATTATTTTCAAAACCAATATTTATTACCGGTTTGTTACATAGCAAAGACTCTATTGTAACTGTAGAAGCAACATTCATAGTGCAAATACAATAATTTAACAAATCGAACCATTCCTTTTCTGATTCAAATGATGGCAAATTAAAATCCAGTTCCCTAAACCATTCCCAATCTGAATAGATTACCCCAATGTTTGGGAGTTTTTCCAATTCTGTCCAACGTTCGGGGGTATCATCCATTGGATTTG
Organism: uncultured Paludibacter sp.; assembly: GCA_964405245.1. Classification (GTDB taxonomy): domain Bacteria; phylum Bacteroidota; class Bacteroidia; order Bacteroidales; family Paludibacteraceae; genus Paludibacter. Next base: position 55,147 of record CAYONE010000008.1, on the reverse strand, counting down.
TTTTAATTAGAATGCCAACATCTTTCAAAAAATTATTTGCTTTCATTAAAGAAATAATATATTTCACAATCTCAACTTCATTATCATAGTTTCGAGGATTGATTGCGGTATAAAGAATAAATTTTGGAGTCATTATTTGAAACTTATCTAAATAATACTCTATACCTTTGTAGGATTGATGCATTTTTAGCGACAAGAAACGAGGATTACCTACAGATGAAAATACTTGTTCATTTAGATGCGAATTTTGACTAATGTATTCACGCTTCATATTGTCATCCCAAACATTAATTGAACAATATAAAGGTAAAATAAAACTATTTATAAATTGCTGTTTCCATGTGTGTATAAACAATTCAACTTTTAATCCAGCTTCCTTTGCATTTACAGCAAAAGCAATCTCAGGGGAAGTTCCATGTCCACCAACCCAAACCTCATCTAATTTATAACTTTTTAATTGAGCGACTATATGTGTATTGATATATTGGCTGAGATTTCGAATATAAATTTTTTTAACTAAGTTGTATGTAAATGGATTTCCTTTTAATAAATCTTTGAATTTAATTCTGTTATCTGCACTGCCATAATGTACATAAAGCTTGCGTTTTTCTAATCTACTTTTTGAAACACGAGCCATTTTAAATCTGTCGCCCCATGAGATATGTTTCTCAGGAAGATTATTAACTAACTGAACAATTGTAACATTATAATTTTTTGCATATTCTTTTAAATACTCAGAATGATTATTGTAAATAAACGCATAGCCTCCTGAAATTTTATCTTTTGTAAAATCATTAAAAAAAATCCGAACATCTGTTCCACGTCTTATAAATAAACCAATTTTCATTTTAAACTGAGCTTTTGGATAATAAATTCAGCTGCATTTACTGCATTAAAATTTTCAACAACTGTTTTAAATGCATTATTTCTAATAGTATTAATTTTATCTGGATTATTTTGCAACCATTCAAGTTGTTTACTTAAATGAATTTCATTTACCTTATCAATAATTAAACAATTCTGCTTATCAATAAAAAAATTATTATAGGGTTGAAGCGGGGTTAATAAAACCAATTTCCTGTAGAATAAATAATCAAGTAATTTTGTTGGAAAATTATATCGGTTATATTCAATATCAGTTTTTAAAACCAAACAAATATCGGAGTTTTCCAAAAAATTTACTTGCTCACCTATATCGACAAAACCTTTAAAGCTGACCCATTCCATCAACTCATTCTCACAAATAAATTTTTTCAATTTATCTGCATCTTTACCATATCCTGTAATTGTAATTCTAAAATGTTTTATTTGACATTTATCACGTACCTTAGACATTTCAGAAATTAACAACATTAAATCTTCTTTGTCAAAATGAATCGCACCACCATAATAAATCTCTATAGTTTTGAAAACCTCATCAGTATCAAATTTTTTTCCTATATAATCCCCACTTATATATTTAACATTAGGAAGATACAACAAGCTTTCTGAGTTCAATTTCCATTTATTATTTAAATATTTCTGCAACTCGATTGTAATACAACCCACGTAGTCACACAATCTAAACAATACGAGATATTGAAATTTATAATCAAAAAGTTCATTTAGAATACGTTTTATTTTTTTTCGGATACTCAGCGTCTTACTATGACGATGTAAAGAAATTTGCTCTTCAACAAGATAATAAACAATAGGAATTCTGAAAAATTTTGAAATTAAAATTTGCCAGAATAATTGTGATGCATGCGTTGAAAATGCAAAAATGAAAGCTGTGTTTTTTTTGTTTACAAAAAAATAACTCCATAATTTCAACACGCTTAACAGGCTATAAAAATACCTTTCAATTTTTGGTATAATCGTAAAAGAATTTTTAAATTGAATACATTCAACACCTTTATATACAGATGCTCTTTTTTGTTTGTTTTTCTTTGATGAATGCGAAACAAGTACAGTTTCGTAACCAAGGGATTTAAACCCCATAGCATATTCAACAGCAAGATTCGTTGAGGCGCTTCCTTTATCAAAATCGAATAAATATCCTGTAAAAACTACTTTCAAAACTTAATATGTTATTGTTTTAACTGCTTTATCACCTCTGCCGGCACACCACCCACCAATACATTTGCAGGGATTGATTTAGTTACCACGCTCTCGGCAGCAACTACAGAACCATTGCCTACGGTTACTCCTCCTAATATTATACTATCCATACCTATCCAAACGTCATCGCCTATTTTGTGGTTGAATTCTGCAAGTTGACAAATTCAATCAGGTCATTTTCTCAAATCTTTAATTTGGGATTCGTATATTATTCATATTCCATTTTATTATTTAAGCGCTTGAATAAATTTATTTACAAAGGTTTCCTTTGTAAACCTTTGATCAAATCTGCTTCTAATTTTTTTATTAAAAACATCAATTTCTTTTGTTTCTATTTTAATGAGCAAATCATTTATTGTTTTTATCGTTTGCTCAACATCGAAATTTTCAACTAAATAACCTAAGTCCCCGACTGCCTCTATTGCACCACCTGAATTATAAAGCACAATATTTTTTCCAAAACTCATCGCTTCTAAAACAACTAACGGCATACTATCTAAACGACTTGACAAATAATATAAATGTGATGCATGAAATAAAATCCGTGGATCATTAATAAAATCAAGAAAATAGATTCGATCTTCAAGTTTATTTTCAATTATCTTTTTAACACATTGTTCTTTTAAATTTTTATTTCCTGTACCACACCATATAAAATGCGCTTTGCAGTTTATTTTGCATACACCAATAGCAACATCAGTCCATATATCTACTCCTTTTATCTCCTGTATTGTCCCAATATTAATTACAGTAGGGTGTTCAAATTTGTTTGAACCTTTTAACGGATGCAAATCAACAGTATTATAAACAATTTCCTTTGGGGATTTACAAAAAAAATCATCAATTATTTTTGAGTTAGCTTCAGATACTGCTAAATGCAATGTGCTTTTAGTGTTAAAACAATGTATAATAAGTTTTGAATAAATTCTGTTCTTCAATTTATAATCCTCAAAGTATTTTGACATTTCATGCCAATAAACAACCCTTTTCCAATTAAAAAAAAAGGAAATAAAATAATAAACTAACCAATATTTATTATAATTTAATCGAATTGAAGCGAGAGAATTGAAAATAATATAATCGAATTTAAATGGATTTCTTATCAAAATTTTAATTAGACCCTTAATTAAATCAAGTAATGATTTTCCTGAAACAACTTGATATTGTATATTACTTTTTGCAAATTCAGGCAATGAATATGCAAGAACTTTATTCATTCCTCCGGAAGAATTAAGATTTTTATTTGAAACACAAAATAAAATTCTCATTTATTTTTACAATTTACAAATTTATTTTTAATTAGCTTGAAAAAAACATTATAATCCCATATTATTGATTTTAATATGAAAATAACAGTCTTATATATATTGACTTGATAGCTTTGTCTTGCCAAATTAAAGTATCTTCTAGCAATAAAATAATTAATCGACTTTGAATATTTATTATCAAATTCGAGGTTTAAATACTTTAAATGCTTAATTAGTTTTTTAAATTCATTTTTATAAAAGACAGCACCATTTTCATGCCTTCTGTAAACAGACATCATATCTGAAGAACCATACATCTTACCGTACTCTAAAAGTTTAAGAAACAAAGGTGTATCTCCAAAAATTAAAAATTTCTGATATTTAAATTGTATATTAACATGTCTTTTAAACAACACAGATGCAGTTGGTATTATCCAATTAATGATTATTTCACCACCTGAATATTCTCTATCTTCAATTATTGAAAATGGTTTACTTTGAAAAGTTGCTTGAATTTTTTCATGTGCATTGTGAAATATAATTGAATATTCCGGATTCGCCTCCAAAAAATCCACCTGCTTTTGTAATTTATAAGGATCAGTCCAGTAGTCATCGCCTTCGCAGAGGGCTATGTATTTGCCGGTAGCAGCCTGCATATTCTCGATAAAATTACGCATCATACCTTTATTGGTTTCTGGCAGTTGTAATTTTATAATTTCAGGATATTTTTTTTGATAATCAATACAAATACTTCTCGTGGTATCAGTACTGCAATCTTCGCCAATGATTAACTCAATAGGAAAAGTTGTTTTCTGCATCAAAACACCTTCAATAGCTTCACTTATAAACTTTTCATGATTATAAGTAATCATGCAAACAGATACCAAAAGCTCTTTATTTCTCATTTTCAACAAATTTCAATAATCCGCGTTTTCTTTCTTTAATTATTCGTGCAGGTACTCCGGCATAAATGGTCCATTCCGCTAAATTTTTGTTTACAAACGACATGGCGCCAACTGCCACCCCTTCTTCTATGGTGATATTCTGCATAATGGTAGTACCGGAGCCAATCTGAGAATATTTTTTAATGAGAATTCTTCCGCCTGTAACATTACAGAATTCTTCATGCGCCATAGGGCTTATGAGGTAATCGCCTGAAAAATCGTCCATTGCCGAAAACAAAGTACAACGAGGTGATAATCCTGTATAATCTTCCATTACTATGCCTTTTGCGCCATATAAACCACAATAGGCGCCTATATGAATATACGAACCTAATGTAATTTCGCCCGATAAAATACAGAAATCATCGATACGTACATTATTACCAAAGGTCATTTTATTGCCTCCGTAAAATGAAGCTTTTCTGCTAATAAGGACATTTTTTCCTGTAGTTATAAATCCAAATGCCTGTAGCTCCTCTTGTGTATAAAATGAAGTCATAAAAACAAATTTACAATATCAATAACCTGTTTATCATCCAACTCCACAAAAATCGGTAAACAAAGAATATTATCTGCCATTTTTGAAGCTTCAGGATGATTATTTTTATTAGAACTCTCTAAAGTATTATATGGTTCAAAACTGCTAATCAGGGGATAAAAATAGCATCGTGCAAAGATATTATTCATTCCTCATTAATTCGTTTTCAATTTCTTCAACAGTAGGCAGAGCCGACTTAAATTTTTCCGGAATATTTTTTTGAAGTTCAAAACTACTGATACCAATAGGTTTCTGTATATCGCGAAGTGCATACTCTACTTCAATAGAATCGGAGGTTCTACACAATATTATTCCTATTGTAGAATTGTCATTCGGGTGTTTAAGCTGAGAATCAACGGCAGAAATATAGAAATTTAGTTTTCCGGCATACTCAGGCTTGAATTTCCCTGCCTTAAGTTCAAATACTACATAACAGCGTAAATGTAGATGATAAAATAACAAGTCGATAAAGTAGTCGTTATTATTTACTACGACATTATACTGTTTCCCTACAAAAGCAAAACCTTTTCCAAGTTCTATCATAAACTCAGAAATATGCTTTATCAATTCTTTCTCAATTGCTCTTTCCGAACGTTCATCCTCAACTTCAATAAAGTCGAAATAATAGGGGTTTTTTATGGTTTGATTAGCCAGATCGGATTGTAAAGCCGGTAATGTTGTTGAAAAATTGGTTTGTCCATTGCCAACCCGCAAATGATAGTTGGAATTAATATTGGCTTCTAAAGTATCTCGCGACCACGAGTTCTCACAACATGCATCTGCATATTTTATAGCCAACTCTACATCCTTTATCTTATTAATGATAAGCCGTTGATGTCCCCAGGGCAATTGTGCCACAGCTTGTGGCACAAACTCATAACGGGTGGAATAAAAAAGATACCACTGTCGGATGGCATACAGATTACGTCGTGAAAAGCCTTTAATCTGTGAAAATTCCAACTTTAAATCGATTGATAATTGTTCAATTAATTTTGTCCCCCAATGATTCCCTGTTTCCAATCGAACAATTTCTTTTCCTAATTCCCAATAAAAGTCAATAAGAACAGAGTTTGCTGCCATTGATGCTTTTAACTGAGTTCTACGGACTTTTTCTTTTAAATCTAAAAGAAAGTTACGGTAAGCATTGTCAAAACTAATAATATTATCTTCTTTCATTATATAGCTTTAATAATATCAACTATCGAACAAATTACATTTTCTTCCAACTCCACATATATTGGCAAACAAAGTACCTCATCAGCTATTTTTGTAGCTATTTGAAGATTCTGCGGAGCTGAACTTTCAAGCTTATTATAGGGTTCAAAACTGCTAATCAGAGGATAAAAATACCTGCGGGAATATATGTTATGCGACTTTAAATGTTCGTACACTTCATCTCTACTCTTTCCAAACTTTTTATTGTCAATCAGAATTGGGAAATAAGCATAGCCATGCGTTACGCCTTCCATATCGTCAAGGTAACGAATCCCCGGAATATCTTTAAGCAAAGACCGGTAAAGATCGGTAATTTCTTTACGTCTTGCAATAAAACCTTCCACATATTTTAATTGTAATAAGCCATAAGCTGCCTGCACTTCGTTGAGTTTGGCGTTAATGCCCGGCTCTTCCACCACTGTCTCTCCCCGGAAACCAAAGTTTTTCAAATTATCGATATGATGCTTCATTTCCTCGGTATGGCAAATAATAGCTCCTCCTTCGATAGTGCTATACACTTTGGTGGCATGAAAACTAAGCACCGAAAGATCGCCATAATTCAACACTGAGTTGCCATTGATTTTTACACCAAAAGCATGAGCCGCATCGTAAATCACTTTCAGTCCATGTTTGTCCGCTATAGCTTGTATTTCGTCCACCTGACATGGATTACCATATACATGTACCGGCATTATGGCTGTAGTTTGTGGGGTTATTGCCGCTTCAATTTTGGCGGGGTCGAGATTCATGTATTCAGGTTCTATATCCACAAAAACTGGTTTAATTTTGTTCCACCATAGTGAATGTGTTGTAGCCACAAAACTAAAAGGAGTGGTAATAACTTCGCCCGATATATTGAGTGCTTGTAATGCCGAAATTAATGCTAATGTACCATTGGCAAACAAAGATATATATTTTACTCCGAGATATTCAGCTAATTCCTTTTCTAATTGCTGATGCAACGGACCATTATTGGTTAGCCATTTATTCTGCCATATCTCTTGCAGATAAGGCATAAACTCCTCCAATGGTGGAAGACAAGGTTGAGTAACGGTTATGGGTTTTGACAGGGGTAAATTCATTTCTGTTTTTTACACTTTATATTTTCGGAACTCTGGATTTTTTTATTCTGCTTATTTTTATTTCTGTCAAATAGTCGATTATATACTTAAAACCATTTGTTCCGAATATTTTATTAATCAGCAGGTAAATAGCTACAAAGATAACAGTTCCGGCGAAAAGCAGCAGCCACAAATTTTCGGGCATGTAACTTTTTAACCACAAAACAGGTAATACAGCAATAAAACTGAAAATTGCATATTGATAAACAATTTTTACCTGTTCAAATATTTTCCACTGAATAACCTTGCGTACATACCACATATTTAAAAAAACAGAAACTGTTGAGGCAATAGCCATCCCCCATAAAAAACCATACATTCCAAAGAAAAAACCAACGCCCATAGCTGCAAGTCCGGTTACTTTTTTCCACACTTCGAGTTGAAGAAATTTTCCCGAATGTCCATTGCCTGAAAGTACATTTACCAATATCACACTGATAGGAAAGGCATAAGCATAAAAAACCATAACCTTGAAATATCCCACAGATACAAGCCATTTATCAGAGAAAAGCAGAATTATCAATTCCTTGGCATCAATATACAATAGTCCCATCAACAGAAAAGTAAGAAAGGCCATGATATGCAGACTTTTGGCAATAACACGCAGTTGTGTTTCTCTGTCGTTCTGTAAATGACTGATTACAGGAAAAAAAACACCCTGCAATGCTCCTGAAGTATATTTTGTTATCAACTGGTTAAACGATATGGCTCTGTAATAAAAACCAAGTGTGGCAGGCGTAAAAATCTTTCCTATAATAAGCACATCTAATTTACCATAAGCTGTATTTAGTAGACCGGAAATAAACATTTTGGAACCGAAATTCAACAAAGGCTTTACCTCAGAAAAATTAAACAAGCGTTTGGGTCGCCATGCAGAACTTTTCCATATAACGGCAGTGTTAACCAAACTGCCAGCCAGAGCAGAATACACCAAACTCCATACTCCAAAATCCAATAATGCTAATGAAATTCCAACTATTCCACTTACAATTGCTGAAGAAAGTGAAGCAATGGTTTTAATTTTATTGGCAAGCGCTTTGGTAAGTTGCGCGTTTTGTACGCCGTTCAATGCATTGATAACAAAACTATAGGAAACAAAGCGTGCTATCTTTCCTACTTCGGGATTATTGTAATATCGGGCAATCATTCCTGAAAATGCTATCATCAAGCCCATTAGAAAAACTGAAATACCGAGATTAATATAAAAAACGGTACTGTATTGTACTTCGGTAGGCTCTTTTTTCTGTATAAGGCCAGAAGTCATACCAAAATCGGAAAAACTTTGTGTAAGTGCAATAAATACGGTTGCCATTCCTACCAAACCAAAGTCAGCAGGAGATAGCAAACGGGCAAGAAAAATTGAAATCACAAAAGTGATTCCCTGTTTCAATACAGTACCTGAAAGATTCCAGAATACAGCTGCAGCTCCTTTTTTCTTAAGTTCGGATGTTTTCAATATTTTAAATTACTTAATATTTTTAACCTTATATCAAAAGGAACATGATTTGCGCCTTCGATAAAGGTAAGATCCTCTCTGAGATTTTACCCGATACCCAACCGAAATGATTACATCAAGATTATAATACTCTACCTGATATGTTTTGCCATCGGTAGCAGTTGTCGCAAATTTTGCGACAACTTGAACATTACGAAGTTCTTCCTTTAAAGCATTATTGATGTGTTTACCAATAGTTTTTACATCCCTGCCAAACAATAGCGCTAATTGATTCCTGTTGAGCCAAACCGACTCATCTTCAACTCTAACTTCGAGTTGAAAGTTATCTGTATTATTGGGTTGATAAATTACAATCTCACCTTGGTTTTGCATAATTTTTTGGGATAAATTATTGGTTTTCAAACTACCTCTTGTTTGTCCCGATATTTAGGAGGGGGTAGTTAGTCTTTAGTTTATAACTAAAATTATATTCACATATACCCCTTCTCATCGTAAATCCAATACACCCGTTTTATATCAAAAGGAATATGATTTCCCCCTTCAATAAAAGTAAGATTACCGCGCGGGTCGGTTATTTTGGGGAGTTGGAGAATTTCAGGTTTCATTTTTTCACATTAGATTAACATTGGAATTGCTTCACATGCAAAATTACAATAAAAAGTCAAAAGAAAAAAATTACTATCCACCACAGTTTGTCTCGCTTTAGCGGAGCAGTCAAGTTTAACAATTTACTATTTACAATTCCGATACATCGGAACAAGTTATGCCATCCACCATATTGGACAAGTTTTACTTATTGCATCCCGACGCATCGGGGCACCAATTAAGCATTCAATTTAATTAACAATTCATCGACATCAAGGTTTATTTTTGAAAACGCGAACCATCTTTTACCCAGATCTTTAAGGGATACACCAATGTGATATACTGTTGTATTATCGATTATCAGAAAACGGTCGTGTGATTTTGTAAATTGTTTGATTGTAATTTCAGGATATTGCTGATTGAATTTTTCCTGCGGTATTTTTCAATCAGTTGTTCCATAAATTCATGTTACAAAGCACAAATATAGTTTAATTGTATAACACAACCAACAAAAAACGCAACAAATTGTACACCGAAACCTACAAATATGTGATTTTAAAAATATCATTGAGGGAGTTATCTTCGTTGCCTCAGGATTCTATCGCTGGCGCAATTTTACTCCCCCTCGTTTCCTAACGAGGGGTATATGGTTAATTGTTTATAACAATTATATTAATAAGTAAGTGATCAGAATTAACTTGTACTATCCATATAGTTTTGTTTAGAATAGTTACAACACCTAACAGGTTTTTAAAACCTGTTAGGTGTAATCAGAAAAGAAAATTAGGAATTCGTATGATATAAACTAATTTAGAACATTAACTTAAAAAACAGCGTAAAAAAACGCTAAACCAATTCCCCCTCGTTATATACGAGGGGGAGTGGTAAGTATGAATCAGTTTTCAAATTTATCAATAATAAGAAACGTTCAAAAGTTTTCAACGTTTTGAAGTTTATTCCTAACAAGGGGAGGTATTTTTAAAAAATTGTCGGTTCATATACAAATTAGTGTGGCCGAAGTTCAACACTCAATCCCATGGCAGCTGCTAATTTGTAAAAAGTAGCAATTGAAGGAACTATCAAACCACGTTCGATGCGCGAAATATAACCTTTGTCTGCTCCTATCCGTTTAGCTAATTCGGCTTGAGATAGACGTGCGTTTTTTCGCGCATCGTGCAATATTTGTGCATTATAATCTTCCCATGCTTCTTCAATGGCTTTTTCGCGAGCTGCAGAACCTTCCTCGCCAAAAATCCTAACTAATTCAGCGCTTACATCGTATATTTCATTTTTGTTCATAATATTCTTTTTTTAGTTTGATTGCTTTCTCAATTTCTTTTTGCGGTGTTTTTTGAGTTTTCTTTTTGAAACCATTGAAAAGTACCACTATAGTATTGCCATCGTAAATAAAGAAAAGACGAAATTCGTTGGTACCATAATTAACCCGAAACTCATATATTCCATCCCGTATGAATTTTATATAGTGATATGGTATTTTTTCTTCATTCTCAAGAATTAAAAGCGCTTTCCTGACCTTAGTTTGTTCATCATTATTCAAGGTTTCCATAAAATCCTTGTAATAATTGCGAAATGCTATAAGTTTTCGTTTCATGCTGCAAATATAGTAAATGTTATATTATAATACAACTTCTAATCAATATTTTTATGCGTATGTCCACCGCGTGTTTCACCACCCGGCACATCGTAAATCCAATACACCCGTTTTATATCAAAAGGAATATGATTTCCCCCTTCAATAAAAGTAAGATTACCGCGCGGGTCGGTAATTTTGGGTAGTTGGAGGATGCGGGTATTTTTCTTTCATTATGAGTAAGCAGGGCAATACGGTGCCTTTAATAGTATGCAGTGAGTACTGCAGTAAATAAAAAAATAGTTTTTCAAAAAAAATAAATGCAAAGATAGGGAATTTTGTTTAGTTTATAGTTAGTAGTTTATAGTTTATTGAGAAGAGAAGAATTTGTTTAGTTTATAGTTAGTAGTCGATAGTTTATTGAAGAAAGAAAGAAAGAAAGAAAGAAAAACAGTAGAGACGTGGCATGCCGCGTCTGTAAATTATTTGCGGGTAGAGACGTGGCATGCCGCGTCTGTAGATAAAATGCGTATTGTAATGGCGGCGCGGTGTAAATAAACGATAAATTGGGCGTAGCGTCTTCGCTATGTCGCAGTTAAACCTGTCTCGCTTTAGCTAAAAGGTAAGTCTCCTTACTTACATATTCAACAATTAAACTACGAATTATTATCAACTGTGCATTATCAATTTCTTATCCGTGTGCTGTTCTATTTATTCTCTACAAAAAACACTTTCCGGTTGTTTTTTATAGGTTTCCGGTTATTAAATAGAAAATTAATTAGTGGTAGTATTAGTGTTCGTAGCTACAGCATTGTTGTCAGCCGGGACTGCATTTTTTGCCGCATTACGTACCTTTTTCAGCAGTTTGCTAAAAGTGTATTCCGCATACTTAGCCGGGTCGGTAGTTCTGTAAAGCACCTTGCCTATGCTATAGATTTCGGAAAGACGCAGATACAGTTCGTTCAGCGTTTTCAAAACATCAACACAACTTGTCCGCCGTGGCGGATCACCACATCGATTGTAAATATAAATAAACCGGTATAACTTCAATTCGTTTGCCTTTATCGATGATAGTATCGCGCTGATTGAGTGTGAGAATTGTACCTTCTTCGAGTTGAAAAAAAACCATAGCATCAAGCAGTCCGCTAATTTCACGATCTTGATTATCGGAATTTAATTCAAAACACACCTGCAGAAGTTTTTCAATTTTATTATTTTTACTTACAACAAAATCGCATTCCCTGCCATTTTCGTTATAATAATAAATTTCCTTTTGTTGTCGTCGTAATTCCCAAAAGACCAGGTTCTCGAGGCGGCGTCCATTATCCTTATTAAAAGAGGAAGTTATGGTGTTTTGCAATCCATTATCGATAAAATATATTTTGCGCGGATTTACTACCTGAACTTTATAAGAATAAGAAAATTTGGGTATTAACTGTATCAAATAAGATCTTTCGAAATAACCAATGTATTCGAGCACAGTGGCAGTACTTTTAATCCCCAACAAATTTTTTAGTTTTGTGGCAGATATCAGATTTCCAATGTTTGCTGCCATAAACAACAGAAGATGTTTAAGCGATTGAACATCCCTTATATTATAACGAACAGCCACATCCCTGTATATTATATCATCGAGTAATGCCGAATGCAAATCGGGATTTTCAGTCTTCAGATAAGCAGGAAATCCGCCTTTGTCCATATATTGCATCAGTGATGCTGCATCGCTTTCCAATGCTTTGAAAGCACAAAACTCCTGAAATGAAAACGGGAAAAGTTCTTTGGTAAGATGACGCCCTGTAAGTTTAGTCCCTAATTCCCTGCTTAAGAGGGAAGCGTTTGAGCCTGTAACAACCACTTTAAAACCCTCGTCCAATTTCTGCCGAACATACAATTCCCAACCATCTACAACCTGTATTTCATCGAAAAATAATAATTTACAGTTTGTTTCTGATATTAATTCATCTAATAATTCAAAATCAGCGGCATCAAATGTATATAATTTTGCGGTATCGAAATTTAGAAAAAAATATTGATCAGCCAATCGTTCTGTCATTTGCTTCATCAAAGTGCTTTTGCCACAACGACGAATACCTGATATGATTAAAGCATGTTCAGAAAATTGTGAATTTAGTTCTTTTAAAATACCTCGTTTATATCCACTATCATCCTGTATCAGCTTGGTCTGTTGCTGTTGAACTGCTTCCTTTAAGGTTGATTTCTTAATCATTATTCTTCATTTAGTAATTCACAAAGATATGTATTTATTTGCAACAAACAATACTGTTCATTATCAATAAACAAATTTGCTACCCCTCGTTTGTAACGAGGGATTTATGGTTAATTGTTTATAACAATTATATTAATAAAAAACAGCGTTAAAAAACGCTAAACCAATTCCCCCTCGTTAGGAAACGAGGGGGAGTAGAATCTTTTGTTTTTTAACAAAGTATTATATTTCATCTATTTCAAGCACGTTACTTAGCCCTGCATAATTACGGGCAGAACTATACAAATAATCCTCTGGGCGTGCAACTAATCCACTTCTTACAGGATTTTGGTGAATATAATTGATGCGTTGATCTATCATTTCATTTGTTGTAAGTTCCACAGGATGACTTTTATCCTGCCAAAACCGATACTTTTCAATGCGGTTATCAAATTTACCGGCAAATTCAAACCGATATAACATCCAGTCTCTTCGGCTTTCAGGCATAGTCTATTTCGTAAAGTATTTTTTTTGCAGTAAATTGCTTATAATCATGAATAAAGTCAGTGATTCTGAAAGGTGGATCAACACTACACACTAAATGAATATGATTAGTCATTAAACACCATGCATACAATTTCAATCCTTTGTTTTTTCGGCAAAATGCCAACGATTCAACTATTATATTTCAATAATTCAGTCGGGTAAAAACATCAACCCAATCGGTAACCGTAAAGGTAAGAAAATATACTGCATTTTGTTTTTGAATTCTATAATTTTCTGACGACATATTGTGTTTATGTATTAGTTTGTTGCGTTAGAAAAGCTCAACCACTTACCCCTCGTTAGGAAACGAGGGGGAGAGTTGTTACCACACTCCCGGCTGCTACTACAGAACCTTTGCCAATAGTTATACTCCACCTAATATTGTGCAATCCATACCTAACCAAACATAGTGTGCTCAATCTCTCAAACAGCTTACAGGCGCTAATAAAACACCATTATTTACCTCCCGCACAGCCGCTTCCAACATTGAGCTCACTCAAGTTGCTTCATTCACTATATTCTCTTCATTCAGAAACCACTTATACAATGGAATTACCGTAACTCCCTGTTCCAATTCAACCGGATATTTGTTATCATCAAAAACAATCAACGTACCTTTGGGGATATTATATGCGTGCATAGCTTCTGCTAATCCGCCCATTTCACGATAAAGATTGTCTGCATTCAATGCGTATGTAACCTGTATAGCTTCAGTAATGTGTAAATTCTTTTTTACCAGGAAATCACATTCGTATTTTTCCGAAAAATAAAAGAGTTCACAGCCCCTTCTTTTTAATTCAACAAATACAGCGTTTTCCAGAAGTCGACCTTTATTTTCGGAAAACCGAAACCCCAACCGGTTGGGAATTGCATTATCAACCGCGTAAACTTTACGGGAATTCATAATTTGCTTTTTGACAGAATAATCGAATTTTTTTACATAATAAAACAAGTAGCTTGCTTCAAAATACTGCAGATAGTTTTTGACCGAACTCAGACTTTTGAGTCCTGAAACAGTTTGTAAAGTAGCGTACGAAAATAATTTAGCAATATTGGACGCCATGTAAAGTGCTATTTGCCTTACTTCTTCTACGTTGCTGAGTTTATAACGTACTACTATATCGCGGTAGAGTATATCCTGAAACAATGAATGAGCAATTTCTGCATCTTTTTCTTTCACTACAAGCGGAAAGCCACCTGCTTCCAGATAGGAGTTTAAGTCATTCAGCAGCAACGCACGTTGTTTTACCGAAAGTTGTTCTGTGTGATAAGTTTTATCCTCCATTCGCAGGTATTCCGAAAACGAGAATGGAAATAACTCCAGCACCTTGTTTCGGCCGGTAAGTGACGAAGATATTTCGGAACTGAGCATGGTGGCATTCGATCCGGTAATAAATATCTTGCGGGCTTGTTCATACATGCGGTTGACAAACTTTTCCCACCCGGTTACTTCCTGAATTTCATCAAAGAAAAAAACCGGTTCAGTGCGGTACATCTCCAAATGAATTGTATATATATCGTTTAGTAAAGTGGGATAAGGTGTTATTCGTTCATCGTCGAAATTGCAGTAACAATATTCGCTTTCGCTTAATAGTAATGTTTCTTTTATCAGAAACAACAAAGACGATTTCCCGCAACGCCGAACACCAGTGATAACTACCACCTGCCCTGTATTCAGATAATTATCCAACAGTACATCGCGTTTTATTATGCCGGTTTTGTTGTGAAATACCTCTTTTTGATCAATTAGTATTTCCTGCAAGTGCCTTTTGTCCATGTTTATTGCTTTGTTTGTAGCAGCAAAGATATTAATTTATTCTTTATAAACGAACAAATTTGGGTAATTTTATTCTTTATAAACGAACACATAATACTCGTTTTTCCCACCTGATGGCTTTTATACTACTTGAATAATTATTCATCACAATTACTGAATTTTCTTTATCACCCTTGCCGGCACGCCACTTGCCAATACATTTTAACAACCCCTCGTTTCCTAACGAGGGGTTGTTGGTCTTTTGTTTTTTAACAAAGTATTATAGTTCATCTACACTTTACTACCCCTCGCTTCCTAACAGGTTTCAAAATTACCTGTTAGGTTTTGTTGATTAATACGGGAAAATAAATTTTAATTAAGACCCAACAGGAGAGAAATACCTGTTAAGTCGGAAATTTCTCCCTACCCCTCGTTTGTAACAGCTTGTCCCGTCCCGATACATCAGGGTCGGGATCGGAACAGGAAGGGGAGTTGGTTTACTGTTTCCAACAATTGAATTAAAATACAAGTTTTCTGTTTTGCGTTAGAAACGCTCAACCACTTACCCCTCGTTAGGAAACGAGGGGGAGGGAATTACTATGTGTATTCTATATTTAAGATATGGTCTGAATTAGTTTATATCATTCGAGCTCCTCATTATCTGTTCGGGATTACACCTGACAGGTTTTTGAAACCTGTCAGGTGTAGATAGTTTTTCTAAACTAAACGATATGGACAGTACAAGTTAATTTTGATTACTTACTTAATTGAAATAATGTCAAATAAATATAAGTCAGCGTTGTGAAAATTTAAAATTCAATAGCGAAGGTCGTTTCTCTTAAAACTTAAAGTTATAGGTTACTGATGGTACAAAAGTAAAGAGGTAGGTTTTTACGGCAATGGTTTTGGTGGGGTCATTCTCGTCCTGCTCAAAATCGATGGAAAAGGGATTTTTTTTGCCGTAAGCATTATATACCGAAAAATTCAGACTGCTTTCAAATTTCTTTGTCTTTTTCAGTGTTCGGGTTGCGCCAATATCAAGCCTGTGATAATCGGGCATGCGGTAACCGTTGCGCTCGGTGTAATAATACTGCACACTCCCATTAATTACATATTTACCACTCGGGAAAGTTACAGCATTTCCTGTATTGTAAACCCACGAGGCCGACAGCGACCATTTTTTATTGATATCGTAAATTCCAACTACTGAAACATCATGCGTAATATCCTGCCGTGCCGGATACCAGTTGTTATTGTTTATGCCATCAATCAGTCGTTCGGTACGCGACCACGTATAACCAATCCAACCTGTAAATTTTCCTGATTTTTTGCGCAACAGAAATTCAATTCCGTAAGCCCGACCCACCCCATAAAGCAATTCGCCTTCAATGTGTTCGTTGGCAAAAATATCAGCGCCATTCTTCAAATCAATCTGATTGTACATCCACCGGTAATAAGTTTCGGCGCTGAACTGGTAACGGTCGGCATCAAAATTTCTAAAATACCCGAGCGAAACCTGATCGCCAATTTCGGGCTTAATATTATTCCCTGACGAAAGCCATATATCCGTTGGAAGCGAGGATGTGGAATTTGACACAACATGAAGATTCTGAGTGTTACGCGTAAAACTTGCTTTAAGCGAATTTTCGGTATCGAACACATAAGCTATATTGAGTCGGGGTTCCAAATGATAATATGATTTCACGATTTCACCTTTTTTATAAGTGGTGGTGTCGGAAATTGTGCCATTACTGTAACTGTAAAAATCGCCGGGTCCGAAAAGGTGATATGCCGAAAACCTTACTCCATAGTTAATATTGAGTTTGTCAGTAGTTTTCCATGCATTGCTTATATATATTGCATTGTCGATGCTGTATTTATCCTGTAAAGTCAGGGGGTTAAAATCCGATTCGCCGGTAGTTTCAACCTGTCCGGGTGTAATGGTATGGAAAGTGCCGCTTACTCCGAAAACTAAAGTGTTAGTATTGTTAGCGAAAAGCTGAAATTCATGTTTCAGATTCCAGTTTTTAATTACGGAGTTCAGGCTAAAACCAGCATCGCGGGCAAGGTTTACCTTATAATCGTACATGGAATAAACTAATGCGGTATTACTGAAAAGTTTCTCGTTCCAGATATGATTCCATCTGATGGTTCCGGTAATATTGCCCCAGTCCATGCCAAAACGGTTTTGAAATTCAAAAATATCGCGCCCGAAATATCCCGAAAGGTACAGGCGGTTTTTGTCATCGATTTTGTAATTCAGTTTAAGGTTCAAGTCGTAGAAATACAACTGATTATTGTTGATAAGCGTGTCAGGCGACAGTTTCAGAAATATATCGGCATAAGTACGACGTGCGGTAACCAAATACGAACCTTTTTCTTTTACCAAAGGACCATTAGCATTGAGGCGCGATGAAATTAGACCGATTCCGCCGCCAACATGATGGGTTTGGTTGTTTCCATCGTTCATTTTTACATCGAGAACCGACGATATACGCCCTCCATATTCAGCGGGTGCAGTTCCTTTAAACATTTGTATGTCCTTAATGGCATCGCTGTTAAATGTGGAGAAAAATCCGAGTAAGTGATCGGCATTGTAAACAGTAGCTTCATCGAGCAAAACAAGATTTTGCGAATTGTTCCCACCGCGAACAAAAAAACCTCCGCTTGCTTCGCCTACCGATTTAATTCCTGGAGTAAGTTTGAGTGTTTTCAGAATGTCAGCTTCACCGAATATAACGGGAATTTTGCCGATTTCCTTCACTTCCAGCTTTTCCATACCAATTTCGGTGGAAGTGATATTATGATTGCGCGCCTGAGCAGTAATTATCACATCGTTGAGTTCAGTAGCGTTAGGTTCAAGTCTGAAGTTGATATTGCGGTTAACAAAAAGTTTCACGTTAAGTGTTTGAGTAGCATAACCCAGATATGAAACTACAATATTATATTCGCCATCGGGCAAAGTGATAGAAAAATATCCATAAGCATTGGTAGAAATACCTGTACTGGGCAATTCCTGTACCGAAATACTTGCCCCAATGAGCGTTTCACCATTTGTAACATCGGTTACAGTACCACTTAATGTGTGTTTCTGAGCGTTAGCTGTAAAAAATGCAAACATTAAAAACAGAATAAAAAGTATTTTTTTCATTGATCGGCAATCCGGAGTTGATAATAATTATTGATTTATACGAATAACAAGTTGCAAAGTAACAAAAAATTCAATTGTAAAGTTTTCAGGTTATGGCAATTTTTAAACGAAACTGTATCATCCCCTGATGTGGCTGTATCAAAAGCAAGAAATTATGGCGCATGAAAAGTAAATAGAACAAAAATTTTGCAATCCTGATCAATAACATAACCGAAAAGCAAAGGATTAAGTTATTTGGCAAGTTATTAATTTTAGTAAGTGATCAGAATTAACTTGTACTATACATTTTGTTTGGTTTAGAAAAACTATCTACACCTGACAGGTGGGGTGTAAAATTAACTACATATTTTTTTAATTTTAGTACCAAAATGATAGAAATAAATTGAACGCGGATTTGAGCGGATTAATCCCGAATTCTCAAAGATTTTATTACACATAACCGTTTGATAAAATAGATATTTAACTAATTGAATATTAATATAATACTATTTAATTTACTCAAATTAAAAATGGCGGTTACTAAAACACATTTCTAATAAGGTTAAAATCATATACACAAACTTTCTACTAAGGTTTATTCTTAGTCCCGATGTTCAGACTAAACAAGACAAAATAAGGTTTTCAGATTAAAAAATAACCTTTTTTTTCTTCAACCTTAGTAGATTTGTAAACATAGAAATACAACCTTATTACCTTATTAATTAAACAAAGCCGCAATATTTAATTATTGAAACAAACCTGATTAATAATGTATATAAACTACATCTATTACATTTACTAAAATGAATTATCTGAATAAAATATCTGAATTCTCGGGACGGATTGGAAAAAATGCAGGGATTTTTGATTTTTCTCTTAAAATCAATCCCATTTATTGAGGTTTTAAATCCGTCTTTTATATTAAATCCTTTTTATCGGCTAAATCAGCGAAATACCTCCAAGTTGGCACGTGCCAACTGCGTTCTATTCTTAAATTTTTCTAAGTGAATTAGAATATCATCAGCAATAAACATGGAACAAAGATATTTATAAATGAAATGCGAATTTTTTTCAGCCCACCTGACAGGTTTTAAAAACCTGTCAGGTGTAATCCCGAACAGATAATGAGGAGCTCGAATGATATAAACTAATTCAGAACACCAACTTAAGAGGCTATATATCAATAAAATTCTACCACTTCCAAAATCTGGTTCTATGAGGTTTTAATTTGTCAGAGTAGAAATAATAGTTTGAATATTTATAAAACCGTTTTCGATAAAGTTATGTAAATCTGATATTTCCATAAAAACTAAACCAAAACATATTTCATTGCCGTTTTTAAACTTCTGACTACTTTTATTCGCTTAAAATAGTGGGTGTTTTTTATCTCATCAAAATGTTTCTTACCATGTCCTGTGAGTACATAAATGCCTTTTGCTCCAATGTTGAGAGCAAATTCAACATCAGCAGGATGATCACCAATCATAAATGAATTACTTAAATCAGCTTCAAAATCTTTGGCGGCTATTTCAGCAAATAGAGTTTTTGGTTTATGACACGGGCAATTGTCGTTACGGTGATGCGGGCAACTGTAAACTGCCGAGATTTTTATTCCGGCTTTGTTCAATTCAGAAACAATGTATGAATTTACGGAGTCAACTTGTTGGTGCGTAACAACGCCTTTGGCTATACCCGACTGGTTAGTAACAATGAAAAGAAGGTATTTTTCCTGTAATTGGCGCAAACATTCGAAGGTAAAAGGATAAAATTCAACCTGATGAATGTGTCCCAAATATCCTCTATCCTTAATGATTGTTCCATCACGATCGAGAAAAACAGCCGGTTTCATCAGTCAATATTTATTTTTTATACTTATATGCAGCTTTACGCAACCTGTCCATAATGGCTACACCAACACCAATTTCGGGCACTGCCTCAGCTACAATGAAGCTTACATCGCTTTCCTCGAGGCTGTGCAGTTTTTCGAATAAGTTTACAGCCGCTTCTTTTAAATCCCTGTTTTTTGAGAGAAATTCTGTCCGTTTAAAGTTGCCTTTTGCTTGCGAACCAAACGAAAGAAAAGCCGCATTTTCAGTATCAGGAATTTTATCGTATTCGCCCAAAATATAAAGGGGCTTTTCGGGGCTGTAATGAGATTTGATAATTCCCGGTGAAGATAATTGTTCTTTCCGTGTAGAAGCTTTTTTTGAATAAGGCAAAACACTCTCAATATCATCACGGGTAATAATTCCCTGACGCAATATTACAAAGCCATCTTCATGAAGCGTAATTACTGTCGATTCAATTCCAACAGAGGTAGCACCTCCATCTAAAATATAATCAACGCCATTGAGCTGTTTTTTTACGTGTTGAGCGCGTGTAGGGCTAATACGTCCGAATTTATTAGCGCTTGGTGCAGCTACCGGACAACCCGATGTTTTTATCAGCTCTAACGCAATTAAATTATCGGGCATGCGTATGCCAACAGTATCGAGCCCGGAAGTTACAATATCGGGAACAATTTTACTTTTTGGAACTACAATAGTAAGCGGACCCGGCCAGAATTTTTCAGCAAGTGTATAAACTCTTTCATCGGCATTGAGTGCAAGCAGTTCAATTGTTTTCGTATTGGCAATATGAACAATGAGCGGATCGAACGATGGACGTTCCTTTACTTCGAAAATTTTTGCAACCGCCACAGGATTCAGGGCATCAGCTCCCAAACCATATACTGTTTCAGTAGGAAAAGCTACCAAACCACCATTGCGAATTAATTGTGCAGCAAAATCTATTTCTTCTTTATTTATCATCAAATTATAGCAAAAATTAAAAAACTGCCACAAAATTAATTCTAAAAAGCTGAACTGCCAACAAACAGTTAATAGTTACAGTTTTAAATGGAATTTTTTAAGGATTTTTGCAGCTAAAAACTTTTAATAATTCGATGTTTTTCTTTTGCCTGACCATTTTACAATTTGCAACCTGATAACTTCAGTAATTTTAAATGCGTTTTCAGCGCTTTTTTTTCCTGAAGACTGAAATTCGGGTGAGTATTTATCAACTAATAACATCAGCGCTTTCATACGTATTTCATACGAAAGATTTCTTTCAGCAACACATTCAAGAATAATACTTTCGTATTCGGTAGTGAATTTTGCAGAAATAACGTTGGTTTTACCAACCACACAAAATGACACCGCAGGGTTTTTGTCGATGCTGCGAAGTTTACGTCCTTCAGTAGCACAATGCACGTAGATGGAATTTTCGCCGTCCCACACATAATTCAGGGGCACTCCATACACACTACCTTTTTCGTCAATCATTGATAAAACTCCGTATTCACCGGATTTTAAAATTGCAAGCGCTGAATCTTCATCAAGTAAGCGGTCTTGCCGCCGAACATCGGAGTTATTATAAATCATAATTGTGTATTTATGCAGATTTCGTAAAAAATTATCAGGTTCGTAAAATTTTTTCCATCGATTTGCCTTTAGCGAGTTCATCAATCAATTTATCAAGATAACGGATGTTTCGCATTAATTCATCTTCAATTTCTTCAACTCTGTAACCGCAAATTAACCCTGTAATTTTCGAAACATTGGGATTTATCATTGGCGCCTGTGCAAAAAATGTTTCAAAATCTACCATTTCATCCAATTGTTTTTGAAATGTTTGTTCATTGTATCCCGTAAGCCAATAAATAACAGTATCTACTTCAGCTTTCGTACGTCCTTTTCTTTCAGCCTTTTGTACATAAAAAGGATATACAGTTGCGAATGGAGTATTAAATATTTTGGTGTTTTTCATATCGGGTATTTGAATTATTCCGGAATAAAACTGCAAAAATAATGCTTTTTAAATTTGTTTATTTAAAAGCAACTTTCAATTTAGCAAGAACATTTTTATTCCTATCCATTACACTGAGTATATACATCCCTGATGGGTAATTTTTTCGTTCAATTATTAATGGATTATCAGTAAATGCTTTGTTAAGCACTGTAATTCCACGTAAATCTGATAATTGAATGTTGAGATTTCCATCAAAAATATTGTCAGGAATTTTCACTGATAAATATGAATCAGCAGGCTGTGGAAACACATTAATTATCAGATTAATTTCCGTTGTTTGAACGCTTGTAAAACATTCGGTTTTTGTAACTGAAATTTTATTTCCACTCAATCCATTCGCCTGATAGCAACTTGTTTGCTCAATACCGGTTATGTCAACTGTTTGCGGATTACCATTTTTACTGAAAACCACATTAATTGTTTTTACAGCTTCATCAAAAGTATATTTATACCATCCATTTCCTGCTTCGGTCATTGCAATGCCGGGCCAGCCTGAAAATAAATTCCCGGCTGTATTCCATGCCCAAATATATACTGCGTTTGTTCCCCAATCCTCGGGTTTTTTAAACCAGACACTTATCGGCTGACTTTCGGGGTCTTTTACTGTTATCGAAACTGTATATACAGCATCACTTTCATTATCTTCTGTGTCAATTACTCTGAATGTAAATGTTTCATTCGTTAAATCTGAAATATAGATTAACCTTTCAGGTTCGGTAATAATCTGGTTTGACAGTACAGTTTCATTATTGTAAGTTAAACTTCCTGAGCCCGGTAAATTAATTATTTTCAAAGCTTTAAAGCCATTTCCAATTGGGCTGTAAAACCCAAAATCAGCCAATGTAAAATTCACAGTCTCGTGCTGATTAACTGTTTTATTAAAATTATTTGCCAATGGATTATCAGTTATTGCGGGAGTAATATTTATCAAGTAATCACTTCCACCGTTATTATCCCAACTATTTTCATGTTTGATAACAAAATCAATGTTTGATATTGTCTGCTCCGGATTGTTAAATGGTCCGAGTTTTACCTGCCATTCGTTCTCAATAAGCTGGAAAGGAGTTTCAACTGCCTGTCCTGTAGTTTTCACTGTGTTAGCTGGTAAATATGCATCAATAGGTCGTAGCCATCCGTTTACCCCCCAATGTAATCGGGATGATGAAGTGGCATCTTTACTCTTTATGGTTATAAATTCATTTGACTTAGGTTTTTCGGGATTCCAGCTCA
Organism: uncultured Paludibacter sp.; assembly: GCA_964405245.1. Lineage (GTDB taxonomy): Bacteria > Bacteroidota > Bacteroidia > Bacteroidales > Paludibacteraceae > Paludibacter. The sequence goes on along the minus strand of CAYONE010000008.1, from coordinate 31,633 downwards.
CATTTGGATTAGTGTTTCCGCCATTACTTCCATCGCCATTTTCGATATAAACATGCTGAATTGGAGTTCGGAAAATATTACCTTTGGTATCAATCGCTTCAACATAATAATCAATCAAAGTATCTTTTAATGCTTTAATTTCGGCATAACACAATTCGGCTTTTGCAAATGGTTCAATAAAAAAATTAAGTTCCGGATCGTTTGTTGGGTCTTCGCTCATCGGTCGGCGTGTCATATCTATTTCTGTCCAGGTACTTACTTCACTACCACCTGTAAATGTTTCATTATGAATACTTTCTATTGGATTAATACCATCAAAATCAGTACGATATTTTAATTTTACCGAACTAAGTCCATTTACATCGTAGGCAAATGTCCATACATGAAAATCAGTAGAATAATTAATTTTTTTATAACCGGTAGTAGGTCCAAAACCGGTACTTCCGGGATTATATGGAAAACGTTGCGGTATAAAAACTGATGGTGGGGTTCTATCTTTACCCGAATTCGCCTGTATTACTTTTTGTGCATAATCTATGGCAATATTCCCCGTTAACGATGGCTTTACTTCCATGTCTTCAGCTTTTCCGTAATACATGAAACCTGAATTTAATCCTCCAAAATAAAAATGCCATGCTTTTTCAGCATCAGTAGCAGCGCTTCCGCCATCGGCAATATATTTAATCCGAAGATTTCCACCTTCGAGATCTTCTGCCATTGTAACAAAATTTTCGGTAGCTGTTATTACCGCCCAGTTGCGCGCATCTTCTGTCCAACCATCAGGATTAAAACGATAGGTTGTTCTATCATACAGTGGCCACAACCAGTTAATAAATTGCGGATGTCCCCAATCGTTTTCAGCATTTACCCACGCGCCATCTTCAACCCTTACAATATCGTTGGCAGGTACAGGATTATCATTTAAAAATTGTTGAATGGTAGTTGGCTTATAACCTGCATTTGCTGCAGAATGTGTAAAAGATGTTACTGCTTCATTGTAATACGAGCTTCCTCCACCCCATGCATTGTCGCCATCATGAGCAAGCAGTACAATGCTCGGCTGAGTTTGAGTGCTAAAAGGTTCTATTTTGGATGCAATATCACCTGTGTTAGCTCCGCTATATCCATCAACATAGCTGAGGTAATTACACATTGGTACAACATCAATTTTATAGGTATTCCCGTTTTCGGGGTCAATATATTGAGCTTTGTGCACCTGATAACAATAAGGCGCTGCCAATCTACTGCCTCGCCCATCAATAGTGGCATCGAACCAGTTAATACCATTTACTGATACGCGGTCGGCACGGTTTGGAGCATCAATATTTCCATTGATATTGTAAGGATGATTATAATCGGCAAGCGTACGCGCTAAATGACTGTTAGCAACCACCGACCACTCAATATTACATTCGACCAATGCTTTGATAATTCTTTCTGAAAAAGCACATTCTGCCGGCCAATAACCTTTCGAAACAAATCCATAATACTTATTGGCTGCATACTGATGTGCCTGAATTTGTTTTACTAAAGTTCGTTCGCTTACCAGTGGCGATAAAGCATGATCATAGGTAAAACCAACAACATCTAACCGTGGAAATCCTCCATTTGTTTTCCAACCTATTGCTTCTTTATATGAATTCATCCACGAAGCGGTATAACCCCATTGGTTTTTAACACCTAAAGACTGGATATTTTCCATTAATCCTGCCGAAATACTTAATTGTGCTCCTGCAAAAGGTAAATCTCTGATACTGTTAATAGCATTTCGAGGTGCAGTTTGGTAGGCATGCACTCTGTCAGCCTTCGAAAATATTTCTTCTAAATCGTTGGTAGGATGAGCTTTTGTACTTCCGGGATAAATATTGAAGCCAGTTGTTTTTAGTCTGTGCGATTCTTCGGCAAACTGTTTGGAGTCGGATTTATCCCGACTTCTATCAGCCCAATAAACCGGCTGATCCATGTGCCACAAATAACTGGTTTGTACTTTTTGCGCGTGTATTACTGAAGTGAAAAAAATCGCTTCAATTAAAAAAAGGATAGAAAAAAGGAATTTACGGATATTGATAATCATAGCTGAATTTTTTTTATATCTACAAATATAAACGAAATTAAAATTCGGAATTATGAAAATTTAATTCAAATCAAAAGTAATTGATGCAAACGTTTGAAATTGAAAATGAGTGAATAAATTATTGCAATAATTTTCAGCACTAAAAACGATATAAATAGCAATGAAATTTTCAATTGAAATCATTATTTTTGTAAAACTTAAAACAGATATTGTAAATTTATCATAAGTCATTAGACATAGGGTATTTTAATCAAATTCTACATATATGAAAAAACCTTTTTTAATTTTTATTGCAGTTGCGTTTTTAGCGAGCAGTTGTGCTGTAAAAGTAGCTTGTGTTGGCGATAGTATAACCGAAGGCTCAGGTCTGAAAAGTCAAAGTATGTCAGCTTATCCTGTTATTCTCGATTCGATATTGGGAAGCAGGTTTTCTGTTTTGAATGCCGGAAGAAGTGCTGCCACTTTACAGAAAAACGGCGATTTACCGTACTGGAACTGTAACGAATTCAGCAATGTATTTGTGTTTAAACCCAAAATTATTGTAATAAAACTGGGCACAAACGATACAAAACCTCATAACTGGAAACTTGGCGATTATGAAAAGGATTTTCAGGCGCTGATTGATACTTTCAGAACGATAAAATCAAAACCTGAAATTATTTTATGCAAACCGGTACCGGTTTTTAAAACGCGCTGGGGAATAAACGATTCCACTTTAGTAAATGGTGCATTTCCTGTTATCGAACGTATTGCAATAAAAAATAATCTGAAAGTAATTGATTTATACTCCGGATTGAAAGGAAATGGAGCAAATTTTCCAGACGATATACATCCAAACGAAGCCGGCGCTAAAAAAATGGCTGAAATTGTGGCTGAAGCAATTAAAAAATAATTTCGGGGATATATTAACGGTATCGTATTGGTACAGACAATGCATGCCATGTCTCAATATTCAATATCAGCAATTTCAAAAACCGTTATTATATATAAACAAAAAGAGACAAGGTATGCCTTGTCTCTACAAAAATATTCAAATATTTTTTATTCCGCTTTTGGTCTGTCTTCGCGTGGAGGACGTGGCATTAACGCTTTTTTCGAAAGTTTGAATTTACCTGTTTTCTGGTCAATATCGAGCAATTTTACATCGATGATATCGCCTTCTTTAATACCGGCTTGATCCATCGTTTCAATGCGTTTCCAGTCGATTTCAGAAATGTGCAACAAACCTTCTTTCCCCGGCATAAATTCAACAAATGCGCCGTAAGGCATTACCGATTTTACTTTCGAAGGATAAACTTCACCTACTTCAGGAATTGCAACAATACCTTTAATGCGTGCAAGAGCTGCATCAATAGCAGTTTTATTGTTCGCAGCAATTTCAATGCGTCCCTGATCTCCAATTTCCTCGATATTGATTACTGCGCCTGTTTCAGCCTGCATTCCCTGTATAATTTTTCCACCAGGCCCAATCACTGCGCCAATCAATTCTTTCGGAATAAACATTACTACTATGCGAGGAGCATGTGGTTTCATATCTTGGCGAGGCTCGGCAATGGTTTCGAGAATTTTACCCATAATATGCATACGTCCTTCTTTTGCCTGACGTAATGCTGTTTCAAGAATTTCGTACGAAAGTCCATCAACTTTAATATCCATTTGTGTTGCCGTGATTCCATCAACAGTTCCTGTAACTTTAAAGTCCATATCACCAAGGTGGTCTTCATCGCCCAGAATATCGGAAAGTACAGCGAAGTTTTTTCCTTTATTTTCAGAAATCAGACCCATTGCAATACCTGTAACAGGTTTTTTAATTTGTACACCGGCATCCATCAAAGCAAGCGTTCCTGCGCAAACAGTAGCCATCGACGATGAACCGTTCGATTCGAGAATATCTGATACCACACGCACAACATACGGATAACCATCAGGAATCATGTTTTTTAATGCACGGAAAGCTAAGTTTCCATGTCCGATTTCACGACGACCGGTTCCGCGCGATGCACGGGCTTCACCTGTAGAAAATGGAGGGAAATTATAATGCAATAAGAAACGTTCTTTACCTTGTATCAATGCTTCATCAATGAGTTTTTCATCGCTTTTAGTCCCGAGTGTTACCGAGGTAAGCGATTGTGTTTCGCCACGAGTGAAAACAGCAGAACCGTGAGGTCCCGGAAGATAATCAACTTCGCTCCAGATAGGACGAATTTCAGTGGTTTTACGACCGTCTAAGCGTTTGCCTTCGTCAAGAATTGAACGACGCATCGCTTCTTTTTCTACATCGTGATAATATTTGTTGATTAATCCTTTTTTAGCTTCGGCTACTTCAGGATCAAGCGCTGCAACATATTCAGCTTTTACCGATTCGAAATTTTCAGCTCTTGAATGTTTGTCGGCATTACAAGCTGTAGCAAATGCATAAACTTTATCGTATGTTTTAGCCCAAATGTCTTTTTTAAGATCCTCGTCGTTTTCTTCGTGGCAATATTCGCGTTTAACAGTTTTACCAACCGCTTCCATCAATTCTAACTGCACCTGACAATGAACTTTGATAGCTTCGTGTGCAACTTTCATTGCATTCAGCAAATCATCTTCACTTACTTCTTTCATTTCGCCTTCCACCATCATAATGTTGTCAAGTGTGGCAGCAACCATAATATCCATATCAGCATCTTCAAGTTGCGTAAAAGTAGGATTCACAACAAATTTACCATCGATACGAGCAACGCGAACTTCAGAAATCGGTCCGTTAAAAGGAATATCGGAAACAGCCAATGCAGCCGAAGCAGCCAATCCTGCTAATGCATCGGGCATATCAATACCATCGGATGAATAAAGCGTAACATTTACAAAAGTTTCAGCGTGAAAATCATCAGGGAAAAGCGGACGCAATGCGCGGTCAACCAAACGTGAAACTAAAATTTCGTAATCCGAAGCACGACCTTCGCGACGTGTAAATCCACCGGGAAAACGTCCATTAGCGGCGAATTTTTCTTTATAATCCACCGAAAGTGGCATAAAATCAGTTCCGGGAACTGCATCTTTGGCAGCACAAACGGTTGCCAGCAACATGGTGTTACCCATGCGAACCATTACTGAACCATCGGCTTGTTTGGCAAGCTTTCCTGTTTCAATGGTAATTTCTCTTCCATCGCCCAATGCAATGGTTTTTGTAACTACATTCATAAAAAATTACATTTTTCTTTTTTTAAACTATTAATTTTCGGGTGCAAAGATACTGCTTTTTCTCCAAAATTTCTTAAAATCAGCATTTTTACTGATAAAATTTAAAAGATGAAGAATGAAAATTTGTTCAGATAAAAAAAGAGAAACAGTTTTCTGCTTCCCTTTAATTCTTTTTTATGATTTGCCGTTTTTTTATTTTTTGTAAAGCGCTTCTTCTACTTTTTCTTTCGATAATTCTTTTGTACAGAAGAACCAATCGTAACATTTAACGCCTTCTTCCTGACCTTCCATACGGCTTTTAGCAACTCCACATGAACCTGCTGGAGGAACAATTACTGCATCGCCCGGACGCCAGTCGGCCGGAAGTGCTACTCCAAAATTATCAGCTGTTTGTAATCCGATAATAACACGTTTCAGTTCATCGAAATTACGTCCGAGTGATAACGGATAGTAAATAATGGTTCGAATAATTCCTTTCGGATCGATAAAGAATACTGCGCGTACTGCTTTAGTTGAACTTTCGCCCGGCTGAAGCATACCATAAGTTTTTGCAACTTCCATGGTAATGTCTTCGATAAGCGGGAAAGTTACTTCTACTTCTTTCATTCCTTTATATTCTATTTTTTCCCTGATAGTGCGCAACCATGCAATGTGGCTGTACAATCCGTCAACCGATAATCCTACAAGTTGCGTATTAAGGGCTTCGAAATCTTTCTGCATCGAAGCAAAAGTCATAAATTCCGATGTACAAACCGGCGTAAAGTCGGCAGGGTGACTGAAAAGAATTGTCCATTTACCTGCATAGTCTTCGGGGAAGTTAATATCACCCTGTGTTGTTACTGCTTTGAATGAAGGTGCTTTGTCGCCAATACGTGGCATTGCATAAGTTTTTTCTGTAGTTTCCATAATGATGTGTGTTTTTAAATATTTGTTATTATTTTTTGATATGAATATATGTTCATTTGTTTATACTACAAAGATAAGGCTAAGAAAATTATCGCACAAACAGATAATATTTATAATATCATAGACTACATCTATACATGACTGCAATATGAATTTTAATATTAAAACAAATGTTTTTGAACAAATGTTCGTTATAAAAAAAGAAGAAACCACAACTTTCTTAGAAAATTGTGGTTTTTCTATTACAAAACTTTTCAGTTTTATTTCTTTTTCGAAATTCGTCCGTTTTTCTTCAATGCCTGATCGAGCAAATACAAAATTTGCCCGTTGACACTTCGGAATTCATCCGCAGCCCACTTCTCAACTGCTTCCATAGTATCAGCATCGATACGGAGCACAAAAGTTTTATTTTTCGATTCTTTAGCCAATTTAAAAAATAGTAAATGGTAAATCAGTAATTTTAAAATTCCTATTGATGTAAAGTTCCGGTATTCAGTACAGGTTGTGCATTCTCGTCACTGCATAGTACAACCAATAAATTGCTTACCATGGCTGCTTTTTTATCTTCATCCAAATCGATAATACTTTCTTCAGATAATTTATGAAGCGCCATTTTTACCATGCCTACCGCGCCATCGACTATTTTTTCACGAGCTGCAATAATTGCATCGGCTTGCTGACGGCGAAGCATTACGGCTGCAATTTCTGGTGCGTAAGCTAAATAATTGATACGCGCCTCAAGCACTTCAATTCCTGCAATACCTAATCTTTCGTTAATCTGTTTTTCAAGAATTTCATTTACTTCTTCGCCACCCGACCGCAATGTAAGTTCATCATCATTAGCAGTTCCGGTTTTATCGTAAGCATACATACCGGCAACCTTGCGCAAAGCAGCATCCGACTGAATTTTTACAAAGTTTTCATAAGCTTTCATTTTTTGGTTAACATTGTCGATATTTGGTGTTCCGGGTACGGCTGTACTCATCGAAGCATTGTCAATATCAAAAGAAGCTTTGTAAGTATCGGTAACGCGCCAAACCACAACCATCCCAATCATTATCGGATTTCCGGTTTTATCATTTACTTTTATTGGCTCAGCATCTAAGTTTCGCGCTCTAAGTGTGAGTTTCTTCTTTGTGTAAAAAGGATTTACCCAGAAAAATCCGTTTTCCTTTACTGTTCCTTCGTATTTTCCGAAGAAAATCATTACACGCGCTTCGTTTGGCTCTATTTGCATAAACCCGCCCCAAAAAATGATGTTCAGAATGAGAAAAACAACATCAACAATAATTAGAGTAACTGTAAGTGCATTTGATAAACCGGCACCTACAATCCAAATAAAAAATACAACAATAGCAATCGTAAAAAGCAAATTGAGTATTAGTACCGGAATACCGGCAAGTTTAACTCCAGCAAAATTTTCTTCTTTTGTTTTCATGATTTATGTTATTTAATATGATATTATAATGATATTGCAAATATAATATGAAACATTTCATTTTCATAGCTTTTTATGAAATATTTTGAAATTATTTTTAGCGAATAAGCAGATTCCCCGATAACATCATTATTCGCACGTTTAGGGTGGAAAGAGTTCCTACTCTGTTATTTTTTTAAATTCTCTTACATCCGTCAGACCGCACATCGGTCAGACGCTGCAGAACATATGAAAAAACTGCCGAATGCTTTAAAAAGCTTCGGCAGTTTATCGGTTTGTTGATTAATGAAAAGCAAATCTATGATACAGTCATATGTTGGCTGCTAATAGATATTTCGTTAGCAATTTTTTCAAATGCTTGTTTTATAAGAATCATTTGTTTCTGTGAAACGGGCTTTGAACCTGCCACATAATGCCGGAAATTTGAAGGGCTTATACCTGCAATACGAGCAACTTTTGTGGCGTTCAGAAAATCGAATTTATTAAAGAAACTTGGCAAATCGTAAGTCCATGTAACATCTAAATCAGCAAAAACCTCATCGGGATATTCTTGTTTCATTTCATCGTAAAAAGTAAAACAGTCTTTTTTGGCTTCGTCTACTGTCTTGCCTCTACCACCCAAATCGAAACGTACGAAAGGATAGTCGCAAATACATTCATATCCTTCTTTCCCATTTTTAATTACATTAATATTTACTTTTAACTTATTCATTTTTTCTGTAATTTGGGTTCACTCTAAAAGCCTGTTACAGCTTAATAGAGCGAACCCGGTTAAACAATAAAATTGTTTATTTTTTTGATTTAAAGGAGGGAAATTTAACCCCTCCTGTTTTTACCGGCTTTGTTTATCATCGATTTAGGGTAATATCATTTACATCCGAATGACGTGAAAAAGGAAATTTTCGTCCGTTTTCATACATCCAAATGTCATGATTGCCACCTGAGCGATAAAAACTACAGCCCAAAGCACCGATCTGTTGCTCTAACAAAAAATGTTTCATAGAACGCTTTGTTTTAATCAACGGCGCAAATATACGCATAAATGCGTATATTTGCAAGTTTTTAAGGATGTTTTTTATAAAAAAACTAGTGATAATAGCACTTTACGGGAGGACAGAGTTCCGACTCTGTCATTTTGTTACATATTAAAATTCGTTCATCCGTCATACCGGACATCGGTCAGACGGGGAAGATTTACTATCTTTGTAATCACAAATTATGCTCATCATGAAACTAACTGAAATCGGCAAAACGGGAATAAAAGTTCCGCCTATCATTTTTGGAACAAGCGCGCTGGGAAATCTTTATACGGCGCTTCCGTTCGAAACTAAACTTGAAATTGTGGAACAGTCAATTAAACATGTACCATCGCCTGTGGTTTTCGATAGCGCGGGAAAATATGGCGCCGGACTTGCGCTGGAAATGTTGGGTAAATGCCTTGCAAAAATGAATATTGCTCCGGAAGATGTGGTTATCAGCAATAAATTAGGTTGGAAACGGGTGCCACTTCTTACGCCCGAACCAACTTTTGAGCAGGGAGTTTGGATGGATTTAAAGAATGATGCCGCTCAGGATATCAGTTATGATGGAATTATGCAATGTTACGAACAGGGAAACCAATTGTTGGGAGGGAAATATTCACCTCAACTTGTTTCGGTTCACGATCCTGACGAATATCTTGATGCTGCAACATCGGCAAAAGACAGAGATAAACGCTTCAGTGAAATTGTTGATGCCTACCGCGCTTTGACCGATTTGAAAAAATCAGGACAGGTAAAAGCGATAGGTGTTGGCGCAAAAAACTGGAAAATAATCGAGGAAATTACAAAAGCAGTTGAATTGGACTGGGTGATGTTTGCCAATAGCATGACAATAATGCATCATCCACAAAATTTGCTTGATTTTATGGAATTGCTTCGCAGTAAAAACATAAGTATTGTGAATTCCGCTGTTTTTCACGCTGGTTTTCTTATTGGCGGTAAATATTTCGATTACCGGCTGATTGAACCCGACACAGAAGAAAACAAAGCAATTTTCAGATGGCGCGAGATATTCTTTGACCTTTGTAAGAAGCATAATATCGCTCCGGCTGTAGCTTGCGTAAGTTTTGCAATGAGCGCTCCGGGCGTTGTAAGCATTGCATTAAATACATCAAACCCGAAACACGTAAAAGGAAATGTGGAGTCAGTAACAACACAAGTTCCCGAAGAATTTTGGATCGAAATGAAAGAAAAAGAGTTGATTCATATTGATTATCCTTATTTGTAGGGTTTTATCTTTCGTGTTCCGAGTTCCGAGTTCTGCGTTATGCACTCTTTTTAAAAGTCTTTATTCTTTCATCTTTATTCTTTGTTCTTTATGAAAATCGACAGTCATCAACATTACTGGTATTTCAACCTGCATGATTACGGTTGGATGGGCGAAAATATGAAGGCGATAAAACGAAATTTTTTGCCTTCGGATTTATTACCGGAACTTCAAAACATTGGATTCGATGGTTCGGTAGCTGTACAGGCACGCCAAAACATGGATGAAACAAACTGGCTGCTGAAATTAGCTGATGATTTTCAGCATATAAAAGGCGTAGTTGGTTGGCTCAATTTGCAATCGGAAACAGTTGAAGCAGACATTCAGAATTTTGCTGCGCATCCGAAAGCTGTGGGAGTCAGGCATATAATTCACGATGAAGAAGATGACAATTTTATGCTTCGTCCCGAATTTATCAGAGGCGTTAAACTGCTTGAAAAATACAATTTGGCTTATGATATTCTTATTTTCCCGAAACATCTGCAAAATACAATAAAATTTATTCGGGAAATTTCAGAAAATCAAACTTTCATAATCGATCACATTGCAAAACCATTTATTAAAGATGGTATTCTTACTCCGTGGAAAGAAGAAATGACCGAACTGGCAAAATTCCCGAATGTGTATTGTAAATTATCGGGGATGGTTACTGAAGCCGACTGGCAAAATTGGAAACCGGAACATCTAAAACCTTATCTTGATGTAGTTTTTGAATCATTCGGAACTGACAGAGTGATGATTGGTTCCGATTGGCCTGTTTGTTTAGTTGCCGGAAAATATCAGCGGGTAATGAATGTTGTTGAAGATTACATTTCAAATTTCATCGAAACTGATAAAGTGAAAATATTGGGAGAAAACGCGGTAAAAGCGTATAAAATAGTCGTAACCACTCAGCCCCCCAACCCCCTGAAGGGGAAGTTCTGAAGCAACAATCTATATTAACTCTCCAAATTTTTGATGTTTTTAGTAATAATTTAAATTTTTATTCAGAAACCTAACTAAAAAACATTTATTAATCACTTCCTGAAGTGCTGAGTAGTTACAAATAATTACTCCAAATCCCTCCAATTTAAAGAGAAATATATTCAAAAAAAGAAATTAACACTTTAAACCGATCACTTTATCTCCTGATTCTTCTGGAAATCATAAAAAGTTTTGCGCGTTAAATCGGAAAGCAAAAGTTGATAATTGATATAGGCTCGTAAATGATTGTTATAGGCGGTGTTCAGGCGGTTGCGTTCAAGCGCAAGCGCCTGACTGTCGATATCGCCATCGGAGAATCGTTGACGGGTTATTTCAAAGCTCTTTTCGGCAACTTTCACGTTTTTCTCAAGCAATTGCAGGCGCTGTAAACTGCTGTTAAGGTCGGCTACTAAATTTCTAACTTCCCTTTCAATGCTTCGCTGCATGGCTTCTTTGCTGATTTCGGTTTGTTTTAAGCGCGATTTTGCAGCATTTACCAAAGCACGGTTTTCGCCCCAGTCAAGAATCGGGATGGAAACATTGATGCCAAGTCCAAAATTTTGCGGACGATTCAGAAAATCAGCATATGAATTGCTAACTGCGTTTCTGAAATTTGTATTTACATCCACGCTACTTATTCCAATTTTTTCATAGTAAGCAGTAAGGTCAGCCTGAATCATTCCTGCGGCTTTTTGTTTTTTCACATTCATTTTATTAAGCTCAATTTGAATTTCCTGTTCGCGAATTTCAAGTCGATTTTCCTTTGCCAACTGAACGGCTTTATCGGCATCTACAATCACAATATCATATCTGAACTCGCTCGAAAGGGTAACTTTGTCGGACAAATCGAGCCCCACAATTTCTTTAAACCTGTTCATTGCCGAAGTCAGGTTAACAACGGCAAGGTCAAAATTATTTTTAGCTTCGGCAAGGTCAACTTCCATTTGAAGCGCATCGACCTCACGAATAAGTCCGGCAGCATATTTCTTTTGCGAAATATCGAATGCTTCTTTCTGACGGTCGTAATCCAATTGGGCAATTTCAACACTTTTCTGCACCGAAAGTAAGTTATAAAAAACACCGGAAACATCATACACCAAATTCAATTCCTCGCGTTTCAACTGTTTGCTGGAACGTTCGTAATCGAGTTTTGCTCTTTTCAGCGATGATTTAGTTTCGTTATAACCATAAAGGGCATCGATGGGTTGCACCAAACCAATGCGCGTATTCAGGTAGGTTGAGCGTATGTTGGAGTAAAAATCATCATAATTAGACAATCCTGTTCGGGCATAAACATAACCATCGGTGGGTAATTGCTTGTTAATAACCAAATTTCCCTGATAATTTAGCTGCTTTATTGGATAAAACGAAATACCCATACTATCCTCATACTGACGTATGGTTTCGGTATATGATGGCGAAACAAAGTTCATGCTTACATGCGTTTTAAACTTACTGGTAGCGGCTTTGAGATTGTAATCGGCAATTTTGAAGTCCTGTACGAGACTTTGCATACTTAAACTTTTTACCTTAGCAAGTTCAATACTTTTTTCAAGATCGAGTTGATAATCAGCAGCCTTAATATATGTTGAAAACAACAATATCAGAAAAATCAGAATTTGAAGCTTTTTCATATTTTTACAAATTAAATTGAATAAAGTGGTACAGGTTAAGAATCAGATTTTTTTAAATTTTTATTTGCGTAATCGGATTGAATGGAGCCATCCTTAATAAATATGGTGCGATGCGCATAATTCGCAATTTCCTGCTCATGTGTTATCAGAATAATTGTATTTCCGTCGCAATGCAATTCTTCGAAAAGACGCATAATGTCTTCGCCGGTTTTTGAGTCGAGAGCGCCGGTAGGTTCATCGGCAAGCAAAATACCGGGTTTGGACACTAATGCGCGTGCAATTGCCACACGTTGTCGCTGACCGCCACTCAACTCACTTGGTTTGTGATGCATTCTATCTTTCAGACCTACTCTGTCGAGCGCATGGATGGCTCTCTGGCGACGTTCGTGCGTTTTCACTCCCGCATAAATCAGAGGCATCTCCACATTTTGTATGGCATTTAACTTTGGCAGTAAATTGAAATTCTGAAAAATAAATCCAATTTCCTTATTCCTCATTGCCGAAAGTGCATCGTCGTTAAAATCGCTTACATCATCGTTTCTGAAATGATAAGTGCCCGAAGTAGGCGTATCAAGGCAACCCAGAATATTCATAAGCGTGGATTTACCTGAACCCGAAGGACCCATTATCGCTACATATTCGTTTTGTTTAATACTAAGATTAATGTCGATAAGTGCAGGTACGCTCAAATCGCCCATTTCGTAATTTTTGTACAAATCTTTAATTTCGATTAACATGAAATCATTTACAATTTAGCAATTTACAATTTACAATTTAACAAAATACATTTAAAAATTCTATATTAAAATTAGCTGACAGTTGTCGTCCGTCGTCCGTCGTCCGTTATCTGTCGTCTGTTGTCTTCAAAGGTTATTCATACCTTAACGAATCCACAGGTTTAAGATTGGCTGCATTTTTTGCCGGAAGATATCCAAAACTTATACCCACCAGCACCGAAAATCCGAATGCCAGCACAATGGAATAAGGCTGAATAAATGTTTTCACATCAGTAAAAAAAGATACAGTTAGCGAAAGTGAAACTCCCAGAATTACGCCTATTAATCCTCCGGTGATACTTATGGCTACGGCTTCGCTCACAAACTGACTCATAATATCAGCCTTTCGGGCGCCAATGGAACGACGAATACCGATTTCGCGCGTACGTTCCATAACGGTTGCAAGCATAATGTTCATAATGCCGATACCACCCACAAGCAATGAAATAGTAGCGATGGCGCCAAGCAAAAAGTTATATATCTGACGTTCTTTTTCTTCCTGACGAAGCAACTCAAATGGAATTACAATATTATAATCGGAATTATTAAAATGATGACGCAACAGAATGCTTTCAATTAATTTGGATGTTTCCATTAGCCTGTCCGAATTATCGACCTGCACAGTAATTTGTTGAATTTCGCTTGTCAATGCATTTTCGCGCGTGAATCGTTTCAGAAAAGTGGTTAGCGGAACATAAACGTCCGTATTCAGGTCGCGTGCAGCAAGCTCTCCAACGGTTTCGGTAAAAACTGCTTTCGATTTTAACACACCCACAACTTCCATCCACTGGTCTTCAATTTTAATCATTTTACCAATCGGGTCTTCATTGCGAAACAAAGTTGAAGCTACGCCTGCACCCAACACACATACTTTAAGATTTTCCCTGTAATGTTTATCGGTTATAAAATCACCTTTCTCAGTGGTGTAGTTTAGCATTTCCACAAAATCGGGCGAAATTCCTACAATTGTCGATTTTGCGGATTTATCGGTATATTTTACATCGGTACTAATTTCTGCCTGTGGCGCGGTTCGCACAACTCCCGGGATAATTTCCTTCATTGTATTCGCATCCTTAACTGATAATCCTTGTGAGAATTTAGCGCGTACTTCTTCCAATTCCTGATCGGAAAGTTTTTTCTCACGGATGATTATATTATTTACGCCCAAATCCTGATATTTTGCAATTGCTTCGCGTTTGGCGCCTTCGCCAATCGATAGCATGGTAATAACAGATGCAACTCCAAAAATAATTCCCAACATTGTAAGAAACGATCGGAATTTATGGTCAATAAGCCCGTGAAGGGCAAGGCGTATATTTTCTTTGTAATGCATGAAAAATGATTTACAATTTAATGATTTACAATTTACAATTTTTTAAAGGCAATCGAAAACTCTGTTTTTTCGTTTTTCTATCTTGACTCCGTTGTCAATCGTCAATCTAAAACATATTCACAACTTACTGTCATGCCGGGTTTCAGTCTTTCGTCAGAAGTAAGCATTTTAACCTCCACATCAAATATTTTTTGTTTTGAATTAGCATTTTTCAATCTGCAAAGTTTTCCAACATAGCTTACTTCGCCATTGAAAACCACTTTTGGCAATGCATCGAGGCGTACTTTAACTTTTTGCCCAACCTTTACTTTCAGAAAATCGCGTTCGTTTACGCATGTGTTTACTTTCATCCACTTCATACCCGGCACACTACCCATTACATTTCCCACATAAATTTCATCGCCAATTTTAAGCATTTGTCCGTTTCGGTTATTATATCCAATCTGAAAAATACCATCAATAGGAGTTCTGATGGTTAATGCCGGTAAAATTTTATGTGCGTCATTTAACTGAGTTACTAATTGCTGTTCTCTTAATCGTTGTACTTTCAGGTCGTTACGAGCAATAACTTCGTACAACTCAACCTGACGTTTAACTTTACGTATGGTTATTTCAGCCTGCTTAAATTCGAGTTCCTTAACTTTCTTTGCTTTGTCAGATTCGAACCGAAAAGATTCAAGTTCCAGTTTTTTCAGGTCGAAAGATGCCTGTTCGCTTTTCAGATTCGACTGTAAATCACTGCGTCGGTTGCTCTGATCAACAAGCATTTTTGCAATAGTTGCCTTTTGTGCTTCAAGATTTGACTCAACATCTACAATAAATTTTTTTATTTCGGTGGGATCTAACTGAATTACAGAATCTCCTTTTTGTACTTTGGCACCCTGCTCAATTAAACCGATTACTTTCATGCGATACCAGTAATTACCATATCGCTGCAACACAAAAGCCCGAATATCTACAGCCATTAAATCGCCTGTTTCCACAATACGATGGCTCTTGTCAGCGCCCAAATCAGCAGCATCTTTTTTCCCTGAATTACATGAGCTGATTAAGAGTAAAAGACATCCCGAAATGAGTATATTTATGAATCTTCTTTTCATTTCATTGTTTGTTTTCGGGATTTTCTGACTTCTTCTCTTCATTGGCATAAGGATTGGCTAAAGCAATTTTATCCGATTTTGATAATCCGCTTAAAATGACAATAAAATCAGAATTATTATCACCTGTTTCCACTTCAGTTTTCTCGAATCCCTTGGCGGTTTTTTTATACGCATAATTTTTATCTGTTTCGGAATGAATAGCATCAAGCGGAACAAATAATGCGTTTTCAATCTTTCCTAAAATAATACGGCAACTTACACTTAAGCCGGGCAACAATTTTTCATCGGATTCTTTGATTAGAATTTGCACAGGAAAAACTTTTATTTTGGATTTTTCATCTTTGTTTACCGCCAAATTTGCTACCGCGATAACTTCGCCATTGTAAACACTATCAGAAAATGCATCCGGCTTAATTTCTACTTTCAAACCATTGGTAATCTTTGATATATCAACTTCGTTTATTTTTACATTCGCGCGTAGAAGTTTTAAATCGGGCAGCTGAATAAGCGGCATACCTGCCCAGCACTGATCGCCAACCTGGTATTTGTTGCCGTTGCTCCAATTGCGATCGATAATTGCAATTCCCGAAGCAGGCGCAATAACATATAATTTCTGCAAAGTAGATTTTGCTTCTTCGAGCCGGGCTTTATCCTGCGCTATCGATAGATTTTTCTGACGAACTTCTTCTTTCTGAATTTTTATTTTGTTCTCAATTTGCTCTTTCGCTCTTTGTAATGCGATATTTGCTTTGTCGAGATTCAATTTTATTTCCTTCTTCTTGATATCCGATTCATAATTCGATGATTCAAATCTGATTTTTGAAATTTCCTGCGATAAACGCGTAATTTCATAGTCAGCTTGTAGCTCTTCGAGTTCCGACTGCTGTTGTGCTTCGAGTTTTTCAAGTTCAGCCGTATTCATTTGCAGTCGCGATTCAGCTTCTACTACTCCTTTTTGAACTTCGGATGGATCAAAAACCACAACAGTATCGCCGGCCTGCACTTCGGTTCCATCTTTCACAATTTGAGTAATTTTCAGATTTCCATAACGCCATGGTATAGTTGGAGACGATATGTTAATGGAGTTTACTGCCTCAATTTCGCCTTCTTCATACATTTCGAGATAGAAAGTTCCTTCCTGAACTTTTGTTACTGGTACATCCTGAGCTTTTTCAGCTTTTTTACAAGAGGAAAATGCTATGACAGGAACTATCAGAATGCAAAGAATTTTCAATAATAGTAAATGAAATTTTCTCATAAGATTTTATCTGAATCTGAATTATTATTTGACTTTTTGAAAACCACAACACGTTTAATAAATTCTTTTTCGGGAACAGTGAGCGTAATTTCATCGCCATCATTTAAACCAGCTGATACAACTACTCGTTCGGGTGATGAAAGTCCGGTTTTAACCTGTCTTTTTTCAAAATGATCAGATTTTAGCACATAAACCACTTTCATTGAATCGCTATCGAAAACGGCAATTTGCGGTACTACAATAACATCAGTTTGTTTTTTAAGAATGACTTTACAATTACAGGTAAAGCCGGGTTCAGGCAGCGATTTATAAGTGTCAACCGAAGCTTCAATATCAAAAACCTTAACTTTCGAATCTTGTTTTACCGGCCGGCCAACGGGAGATTTTTTGGTGATAATTCCTTTCGCACTGTTTTCAGGCATAGCATCGAACAAATATTCTACACTATCTTTTTCGTTAATTCTTTTAAAATCGCCTTCCGAAGCATTTATAATAACCTTCATTTTATCACTTACAGGAATTTGCAATAATGGCATATTACTCCAAACCGGGTCGCCAACCAGAACTTTTCTATTCGTAACATAATGCAAGGTTTTTAACGCCATTCCATCCACTGGCGAAACAAGCGTTAAATCATCAATTCTTTTTTGCATTGTTTCAAGTCTGTTTTTAAGGCGCGCTATTTCAAATTCCTTACGTCGGATTTCATTTTTCTGAATAATTTGAAGCGAACTTTGTTTTTTTAAAAGTCTTTGCTTTTGTATCGTAATTTTTTGCAATTCGAGTTCTTTGATTTTTCTTTGAACAGGCGAGTTATAGTTCAGTTGTAGCGAATCAAGTTCCGCTATCTGATTTTCTGCATTGTTGGTTTTAAGTTGAGCCTCCATCAGCGCCATCTGCATTGCCTGATTTGCTTTCAGTTTCTCGAAATCCATTTCAGCATTTGCAATCATTGTTGCAATTGCATCGTATTCAGTTTGGATAACATTAGATTCGAGCACACAAACCGTATCTCCCTTTTTTACAAAAGTTCCATCATCAACTATGCTTAGTATTGTTCCCTCAAAATATGTAGGACATGCAATTGAGAAAGAATTCAGTGGTTCGATATACCCTGAAATTTTTAAAACATCTTCAAAATCCGATTTTTCGACTTTAAATGTGGAAGGAATTTTCATTTCATGTTTGGTACAGGATATGAAAAATGAAAATATTATGAGTGAAAAAAAGTAGTGTTTATGCACAGTCAGCGATGTTGAGGACGTATTCGGAACAAATTAACGAAAAATATCCTTATATATTATTGCAGGAAACCGATAATTTAATGATTGTACACAATGAGAGAAAGCTAATTATATAATTTTATATAAATAGACTAATTCCACTGATTTTTTCTTTAAATCAAAAACGTATAAAACAATATTTTTTCGGTAATTTTGCCGTAAAATCAGCACAATCACATGCGTAGCATAATATCAACAAAGTTAAAATATGAAAGCAATACTAATATTCGGAGAAGGAAAGATTTCTGCAGTTG
This sequence comes from uncultured Paludibacter sp., assembly GCA_964405245.1. Taxonomy (GTDB): domain Bacteria; phylum Bacteroidota; class Bacteroidia; order Bacteroidales; family Paludibacteraceae; genus Paludibacter. The sequence goes on along the minus strand of CAYONE010000008.1, from coordinate 13,124 downwards.
AAATTGAAAAACCAACTATTGGCGAAGACGAAGTTTTAGTAAAAATAAATTATTGCGGTTTCTGCGGATCGGATTTAAACACCTATCTTGTCAAAAATCCAATGGTAAAACTGCCAGTGATTCCGGGGCATGAAATTGGCGCTACAATTGAACAAAAAGGATCAAAAGTTCCTGACCATTTGAAAACCGGAATGTCGTGTACAGTGAATCCATATACCGCTTGTGGAAAATGTCCTTCGTGCCGTAACGGACGACCAAACGCTTGCCAGTTTAACCAAACACTCGGCGTTCAGCGTTTTGGCGCAATGTGCGAATACATCGCAGTACATTGGTCGAAAGTACTTGGCGATAATGAAATTTCGCCACGTGATTTCGCATTGGTAGAACCTATGAGCGTAGGATTTCATGCCGTTGCGCGTGCTCAGGTTACCGATTCTGACATTGTTTTGGTGGTGGGTTGCGGTATGATTGGTGTTGGAGGAATTGTAAGAGCTGCATTGCGTGGTGCAAAAGTAATTGCCACCGATATTGACGATATGAAACTTGCATTGGCAAAAGAACTCGGTGCGCATTATACTATTAATTCAAAAACTGAGAACGTTCACGAAAAACTTCAGGAAATTACCAATGGTAACGGTCCGGATGTGGTAATTGAAGCAGTTGGCGCACCTGCAACCTATCAGATGGCCGTAAACGAAGCTGCTTTTACCGGCAGGGTTGTTTATATCGGTTATGCAAAACAGGAAGTGGCTTTCGAAACAAAATATTTTGTTCAGAAAGAACTGGATATCCGCGGTTCGCGCAATGCTATGCCAGAAGATTTCCGTGCCGTAATGGAATATATGAAACGCGGCACTTGCCCTAAAGATAAACTTATCAGCGCAATTTATTCACCCGAAGAAGCAAAAGAAGCCATGGAATTCTGGACTGCCGATCCCGGAAAAGTTTTCAGGATATTTATAAAGTTCTAATGTGCCTTATTTAACTTCAAAACATCGAAGATTTTTGAACGTTGTATTTACGTTCTATATGTATAAATTGTAACTATATTAATGTACAAACTGATAATATTTGATTTAGACGGAACTTTACTTGACACACTCGAAGACCTTGCCGGAAGTGTGAATTTTGCTTTGCAACAATATAATTTCCCTTTACACCCTGTTGATGCATACCGTTTTATGGTTGGGAACGGAGTGAACAAATTACTGGAACGTGCTTTACCTGTTGAACACCGAAATCAGGATATGGTGCAGATGTTGAAACAGGATTTTCTGAAACATTATTTTGCACATTCCGAAGAGCTAACCAGGACCTATCCGGGAATCAGCAAACTGGTGGAAAAATTATACATTGAAGGTTATCGGTTAGCCATCGCATCCAATAAAATGCATGGTGCAACACTTGCACTTACTCAGCGGTTTTTCCCGGAAATCAAATTTTCAGTTATTCTGGGACAAAGAGAAGGAGTGCCGGTTAAACCTGATCCTGCAATTGTTGAAGATATTTTGAAAGTGACCGGAATTGAAAAGGAAAAAGTACTGTATGTTGGCGATTCGGGAATAGATGTTGCCACAGCATATAATGCAAAAATAGATTTTGCAGGAGTTTTATGGGGGTTTCGTCCACGCGGCGAACTTGAAGCGGTAGGTGCTAAAACCTTTGTTGAAAATGCAGATGAATTATATGAGTTGATTTCATATAAAAGAGGACTTTAAAGGTTTTAACACTCAGCAACAGAAATTTAAAATGACAATAAATAAACTTTTTCCGGTACAGAACAATAATCTTAAATCATATATAAAACACTATTTCCTTATTGATTTCAGCGAAATGGAAACGAAGAGTTTCGCTGTTCCGCCCATAGGTTTTCCTGTTCTTCAGTTTCAGTTTGGTGAAAAATCAGATTTTTACGGTCATTATCATACTTTTACCAATTCTGTTTTAATTGGTCAATGTACAAGGCATATTCACCTTAAGCCTACAAAAAATGTGAAGCTTGTCGGTGTAAATTTTCAGCCTTATGGCTTGTATAATTTGCTTGGAATTTCTCCTTTGGAAATTGTCAACAGCGGAATCGACAGTAATAAAATATTCGGTATTGATGCAATCACGCATATTACTGACACGCTTAAAATTAAAGGAGTTGAATCGGGAATAGATGAAATTGAAAATTTATTGCTTTCAAATCAAAACAGAAAAATTTCACCACAAATGCATTTCGATGCAATAGTTGATAAAATTGAACTTGAAAACGGATTGGTAAATTATGCCGATTTGCTTCATAAAAATATCTCAAGGCGTACTTTTCAGCGATATTTTAAAGAAGTTGTAGGAGTTTCGCCAAAGCTATTCTGCCAAATTCTGCGCCACAGATATATAATGGAGTTGCTTTACAAAAAGCCTGACATAAAATGGAGCGACATACTTTTAAATAGCTATTATTACGATTTTGCACATTTCACAAAAGATTTCACGCAATTTTCAGGTTTGACACCCAAAAAATATCTTCCAATAAAAAATAGTTTTGCTTGCGCCCTTCTGAAGTTCTGAAAAAAGACATTTGTGTCGCATTTTTACATATAGTTTCAATTTTTTCGATGTTACTTTGCTAACTTTTGTTTAACACTCGAAAAATTGATATTATATGAAACAAAAACTACTTTCATTACTAATTGCTGTTTTTGCCGGAGTTAACTACTTATACTCCAACGATTCATTTAACGTTAAAAATGAAGAAGGATACTGGCTTGGATATTATATATTGTCCAATTCAGATATGACAGTGAGAGTCTCTCCTACGATGGAAGTAAGTCAACAAATAACATCAATAAAAATTCCCTCCAGCGTAATCAATCCACACAACGGATTAAATTATAATGTAATAGAAATTACTGAAAATGCCTTTACAACTTATGGGAAATTGAAATCAATTACACTGCCATCAACAATAAAAAGTATTGGAAAAAGGGCTTTCATTGATTGCACAAGTCTTGACTCAATAGAGTTACCTGAAGATTTGGAAGTAATAGGCGAGAGCGCATTTTGGGGCTGTACAAGTTTATCATCAATTATAATACCTGAAAAGATTACAATCATTGAGTCAGGAACTTTTCGGGGATGTGGCAGTTTAACTTCAGTTATTTTATCTGATTCAGTAAAACATATTGGCGATGCGGCTTTTGCGAATTGTTTAATGCTGAGTTCAATTTCAATTCCTGCCAAAGTTTCAGGCTTAGGAAACTCATCGTTTAAAAACTGTAAAAGTTTAATCAACGTAACTATACCGGCATCGGTAAAGGAAATTGGCGATTATGCTTTTGAGTATTGCGATGCATTAAAAACCCTAAGTATTGGTAGCGGAGTTGAATCAATCGGTACGAGAGCATTTGCTTACTGCAAAAACCTTGTGTCGATAAAAAGCAGGGCTGTTGTACCTCCTGCATTGGATACCGATGTGTTTTGGGGTGCAGGCACAGTTCAACATCCTACTCCAATTTCAGTAACAGTTCCTTGCGGTAGCGTAATGGACTACAATAGTTCATTGTGGTGGGATTCATTTAAAAACATGCGGGAGTTTTGTTCCGAAGCAATACCAATGAATAATTCAGTGCAAATTAAGTGGGTCGAACAAACAACGGCTGCCTTTTACGAACTTGTTGTTATGAATTCTGATTTCGAGGAAGTATTTTTACAATGGTTTGACGCAAATGGAAATCCCATTGATCATATTCAAAACGATGACATTCCTGCTTCTGTCAAAAAAGCAAAAACTGACGAACGCGAATTCTCTGCGCTTATCAATGGTTTAACACCAAACATGAACTATTACTATGGTATAACGGCGTATAACGACGCAGATGTGTTTCTTAAATATATTTGGGAAAGTTTTACTACGTTAGCAGGTACAACCACTGAAACTATAAATACTGAAAACGAAATTTTTACTGTATTTCCTAATCCCGCGATTAATAATTTACATTTCCGTTGCAATAAAAATAATTTTGCAAGCGCAAAAGCAGTTATTTATGACATCATGGGCAAGAAAATATCCGAAAGTTTTCTTTCATCAAACAAGATAAATATTGAAGATTTGAATAATGGTGTGTATTTCATACAAATAGAATCCAACGGGAAAACATACTATTCAAAATTTGTTAAACGATAAGAACATATCGTTTCAGAATTTCTGTTCGTTAAATGAATCTGTTTATGTGTTTGCAAAAAAAAGAGGGTCTGTAACCCTCTTTTTATTTTTCTTAAAAATATCTAAACCCAATTATTTCTCTGACTTCCCTAATTGTTTTAGAAGCGCTCTCGCGGGCTTTTTCACGTCCGATGCGAGCAGCTTTAGAAACATAAGCTTCATCGGCTGCTATTGCCTTTATTTTCTCCCGCATTGGCTCCGTAAATGCAATCATATCCTGTGCGAGCTGCTTTTTCATATCGCCATACCTTATTTGGCATGTATTATATTGTTCCTCGAAAAAAGCAAGCGTTTCAGGGGCGGAAACTACCCTCATCAACTGAAAGATATTTTTAATTGCTTCTGGCTTTTCTTGATTTGGCTGAATTGGTCCGCTATCGGTTACGGCTTTCATTACTTTTTTGCGGATAACTTCCGGTTCGTCCGACAAGTAAACAGCATTCCCCTCTCCTTCCGATTTCCCCATTTTTCCGGTTCCGTTCAGTCCGGGAATTTTCACCAATTCTTTCCCAAAATTAAATGCCTGCGGTTCTGGGAAATAATCCACATTATACATGCGGTTAAAGCGGTTTCCAAACTGACGCGTCATTTCCAAATGTTGTTCCTGATCTTTTCCAACGGGTACTTTATTAGCGCGATGAAGAAGAATATCGGCAGCCATCAGTGTTGGATAAGTTAGCAAACCGGCATTTACATTTTGCGGTTGCTGACGAATTTTATCTTTAAATGATGTACAACGCTCCAATTCACCTATATACGCGTTCATGTTGAGGAACAAATACAATTCGGCAACTTCGGGCACTTCGCTCTGAATATAAAGCGTTGATTTTTCGGGATCGAGCCCGGCAGCAAGATATTCAACCAAAACCTGACGTACATTACCATGCAGGTCATTAGGCGTTGGATGTGTTGTTAACGAGTGATAATCGGCAATAAAAAAATAGCAGTTATACTGATGCTGCATTTCTACAAAATTGCGCAAAGCGCCCATATAATTGCCAAGATGTAAATTTCCGGTAGGGCGAATGCCACTGAGAACTGTTTCCATAAATAAACCCCTAACCCCTGAAGGGGGATTAAAAAATATAGTTTCTTTTTGTTTGTATGTTTCTACTTCGTCAAAATTGTCCCAATCAGATAAATATCTTTATCTTTTCCCCTTTAGGGGTTAGGGGTCATTCTTACTCTATCGGCACTGTACGTTTAATGCGCTGATCGAGCGATGTAAGTGTTTCGGTAGATGCCACGCCTGGAATTTCCTGAATATTTCCGTTGAGCAAATGCATAAGATGCTCATCGTTTTTGGCGTATAGTTTAATTAGTATAGTATAATGCCCAAGCGTATATTGCGATTCCACAATTTCAGGAATTTTTTCAAGTTCCTTCACAACTCTATTGTACATCGAACCTTTTTCGAGCGTAATTCCAATGTAAACACACATTTGATAACCAAGTGATTTTGGGTTTACTGTGTAACCTGAACCGGTAATTACATTCAAATCTATAAGCCGTTGCACGCGCTGATGAATTGCAGCTCGTGAAACTCCACAACTTTCAGCCACATCTTTAAAAGGCATACGCGCATTCTGAGTAATTATCTTCAGAATTTTTTTATCCAACTGATCTATTTTTTCCATGGTAAAAATTATTAAAATGAAAAAGATTAATTTCTGTCATTTAGGCAACAAAATTAAGTAAAACAATTGAAAATGAAAAGTAATCTGTAATAGTTTTTATCAATTTCACCTAAAAATAAAGAAATTTGTCTCATTTATAAAATAATTTGTTGTAATTATTACTTTTCAATCGAAATAAGTTCTACATCGAAAATCAACATGGAGAAAGGTTTAATTGTTCCCTTATCCTGTTTGCCATAAGCAAGTTCCTGAGGAATAAATAAACGATATTTCGATCCCACTGGCATAAGTTTTAAGGCTTCAGTCCAACCTTTAATAACGCCATTTACACCAAATACCATCGGTTCGCCACGCTGAACTGAACTATCGAATACTGTTCCATCCAATAAAGTCCCATGGTAATGTACTTTTACTTCGCTTGTATCCGTTGGCAAAGCACCTTTTCCCTGTACCAAAACTTTATATTGAAGTCCGCTTGGAGTTGTTACAATGCTATCGCGTAGTTTATTTTCAGCAAGGAATTTCTCACCGGCTTCTTTGTTTTGTTTAAAAGTAACTTCATAATTTCTTTCCTGACGAAGTTGCATTGTGGTATTCAAATAAACCTGAGCTTCCTGAGCCGCCATTTGAATATCTGAACCTTTCAATCCGTTAATTAAGCCCAGTTTAATTATTTTGATGTTTACTTTAAGGGTTGAGTCATTCATTAATCCAGCTTTCTTTTGCTCTTTCAAAGCAGTTCCGATTCTTGTACCGAGTTCAGAAATCTCAGCGTATTTTTCATCAACTTTGCTGTTCAGACCATCGTTCAGACCTTTTAACAGCGAATTAATTTTTGCTTCAAGCGAATCTACATTAGCTGAATCGGCAGCAAGATAATAATTTTTAATTCCATTACCATTTGACAAGCCAAATGTGTAATTCAAGCTATCAATCTGACTTTTAAGCGAGGGAAGTTGTGTTTTGTTGTTCTGGCACGAAGTTAAAACAAATGTTGCGGCCAAAATCAGTGCAAAATATTTATTAAACTTTTTCATTTTTATTTTATACTTTATTTTGTTGATAAATATTATTTCTTTTCGACCATTATTATTGTTTTTCGATCGAGTCAGGTGCCTGAGTATTTGGTTGATTTTGAATTTGCTCTTTCATCTGTTCCTGCATTCTTTTTTCCTGTAATGCAGTCATTATTTTACGCAAATATTCATCAGCTTGATCAGGTGTCATACCCTCTTTAAAACCTTTAAGACCGTTTACAAGACCTTGTATTACAAGTTTAGAATCAAACACCAAAGTAGAATCGCCCATCAGACCATTTTTTTTCTGTTGTTTCAATGAGCTTCCTATCTGTACACCCAATTGATACATCTCATCTGTTTTCCCATCTTGTTTGAACGCTTTATCCAAAGCATTTAATAATTCTTCAATAGGTTTATCTGTTGAATCGCCACGGAGATAATAGCTTTTAATACCATCTCCGTTTGCAAGTCCGAGTACATAATTCAAACTGTCGTTTTCATTGGCAAGTTTTACTTTTGCAGGTTCGTATTTATTGCACGAAGCAAATACGATAACAGCAATAAACATTACTGTAGTAAAAATACTTTGTTTTTTCATTTTTTTAAATCGATTATTAATGATGATATTTTATTTTTTCTTGTTGTTTTTAAATACTTCAGGTTGTTTTTTATTGGTTGCCGGAGGCAAAGTTAAATCTATTGATTTTACAGCATCGGGATTGATATAAGATTTAATTCCAAGTAATTCAACTTCGAAAACGAGGGTTGCATACGGTGGAATTACGCCTCCTGCTCCTTGTTCGCCGTAACCAAGATTATACGGAATAAAGAATTTGTATTTTGAACCCACACTCATAAGTTGTACACCTTCAGTCCATCCTTTTATTACCTGATTCAATGGAAATTCAATTGGCTCACCGCGGTCAACCGAGCTATCGAATTTTGTTCCATCAAGCAAAGTTCCTGTATAATGTACTTTTACAGTATCCTGAGCATTTGGTTTTTTACCATCGGCAGGCACTAAAACCTTATATTGTAAACCACTTGGAGTTACTTTTACACCCTCGGCATTCATATTGTCAGCAAGAAATTTTTCGCCATCTGCCTTTTTTGCGTTTACTTCAGCATTTTGAGCTTTCGTGATATAATCCCGAAAATACTGATTCGCAAACTCAGGAGTAAGCAATGTAGAGTCCCCTTTCATGGCTGAAGAAAAACCCTTAATAACCAAATCAATATTTGATTTTCCACCTGGTATTCCCTGTAAATTTTTGAGAAAATCAGCTCCAACATTCATTCCGAGAGCATAACTCATTGAATCAACTTCATTGGTTATTGGGTTTTCAACTACAACAGGTTGATTCTTTTTCGATTTTTTTTCTTTCTTTTCTTTAGCTTCAGCGTAAGTAAAAACTGTTGCAAACGCTAAAACCAATACAATTGCCTTTTTCATTTAGATATCAATTTTTATTTCTTTTAAATTATGATAGTAAGTTTCTTAATTCACTAATTTCTTATTTTCGAAAAATTTACTAAACAATCTCCAAAAGTTCAACTTCGAAAATAAGTGTTGTATGCGGTCCGATTTGCTGACCCGCGCCTTGCGCTCCATAAGCTAAATCAGAAGGGATATACAATTTCCATTTTGAACCAACGGGCATAAGTTGTAAAGCTTCAACCCAACCGCTGATAACTTGCGTTACTCCAAAAGTTGCAGGTTCGCCACGCACAACGGAACTATCGAAAACATTTCCATCTATAAGTGTACCATGATAATGCACTTTTACACGATCAGTCGATTTTGGAGTTTCACCTTTACCTTCGGTGATAATTTCATACTGCATTCCACTTTCGAGCGTTATCACTCCCTGTCGTTTTGCATTAGCTTCCAAAAAATCTTTTCCTTGTTGTTTAGCAGCTTCACCTGCTTTTGCTTGCAAAGCTGTAAAATAGGTGTTTATTACTGATTGCGCTTCCTGAATAGATAATTCAGGTTTGTTGCCATGTAAAACATCGCGAACCGCTTTGGTAAATTCTTCAATATTTAGATTGCGTATTCCGTTATTCAATAAATTGCTTCCTAAACTAAGCCCTAAGGCGTAACTAACTTTATTCATATATGAATTTTAAAATTCTGATTAGATAAAATTCGTTTCTCTGATTATCTTCACAAACATTGTTTAATACAATGGAATACGATGATATTTTAATCTGTAGAAGATTAAAATATATCAGAAAAAAACGACTGCAAAGATAGTTGATTTAATTGAATAATAGCATGTTAATTTTTCAAAATTAGCGAGAGCTTATTACTACCGGAGTTTTGTAAGCCTTTTTAATTCCATTCAGAGGATTAAATATCTCAAAATAAACAACATAAATTCCAGGCGTGGCAATATTTCCACTATTCGTTCGTCCATCCCAGCTTAAATAACCTTCGGTTGAAAGAAGTCTGTTTTGTGCAAGCTGAAACACTTTTTCACCGAGTGGACTAAGAATAATTACATTTGCCACATATCCGTTAAATTCAGTTTCGTATCGGATAAAGCAAACATCGTTATATCCATCATTATCAGGCGAAAAAGCTTCAGGGTCTGCCCAAACCTGTTTTGCAGGTTCGCCTGTTGCTGTTGTTTCTCTGAATTGTGAGTTTTTATATCCCGGAGTTCCGTAATTAACATCAGTTCCTGCCGAATGCCACGAAGTAGGATTCTGTGTTTCAAGTTGCGGATGAATTTTTTCGAGCGCAACTCCTTTCACGTTTTTTATAAGCGGATGATGCCATTTCGCGCTATATGTTAATTCATCAAAAATAGTATCCCGTAGCGGATTAATTAGTACTAAAGTTGACGATTCGTTATTAAATGCTGACCAGGTTGTGGCTGTAATATTACTTTCATAGGGGCATGAATGAAATTGTCTCACAATATCAGGTTTCTCGCTAAATGCCATATAATCTTTTGGTGGAATTAGTGTTCCCTTTGGAATTTTATTACCTGTATTCAATGTTCCATCCGTTTTACGTGTGGTAAATATTAAATCAGAAATATCCAGAACTTTGTCTGAAATATTCGCAATTTCAACATATTCAAAGGAGTTTTCAGGATTCTCGAACATAATCTCGTTCCATAGAATATCGCCTAATTGCGGTTTTTCAGTAATCGCTATAAGCTTACTTTGGCTGGTCATAACATTACCTGCTAAATCTGCAATACCGTTTACTGAAACATCGTATATGATGCCTCTCCTAAAGCTATCTGAAAGTTTCAGCAAGACTTCGGTTTTATCTTCGCTTAAATTTATTTCAGGTTTTCCGGCAAATGCAGGCGATATTCCAAAATCAGCGTTTGAAATACTAACTTCTTCGGAAAATGAGAGTGCAAGTTTATCAGGTAATATCAATGTTAATGAATTCCACTCCGGAGGTTCGTAGTCAGGCGCTTTATCTCCGGTAACTTCTATATCATCGAAAAAATAAAACCCGCCAGTAGTCGCGGTATTCGCGAACATCAACCCGAAAAATTTCGTGGTTTTTACTTTGTCGTTATTGGCAGATCCTTCTACGTAGAAATCGGTTTCGGTAGCAAGTTTACTGTAAAGAGTGAAATTTCCTTGCGAATCCCGCGTTACACGAACTTTAACATCTATAGGTTTTCCATCCACACGTTTATCTGTCCCATCAATTATTTTAGTTTTTGTATTTCCCTGCTGATAAAAAAGTGAAACTTCATCATTCGTCCCGCCAATCTGAATATAGTAACCATTACATCCGTTGGTTAAATCAGCCACATCGGAAATAATATAAATTGATGCATAGTTCGATGAAGAAGTCGTGTAGTTTACAATCACGCGACACTCCCAAACTGCATTGTCGATGGCATTGGATGATGTAAAAAGCCATGAAGTGGAAGCAACTTTTGCAGTTGATTGTAATTGAGATGAAGAGTTTACAATAAAATTTTCAGTAATTCCTGTCCAAACAGGATTTACTGCGAAATTTCCATCCGAAAAATCTTCAATCAACTGCGCATTGGCAACGCGGACGATAAACAGCAAAAAAAACAGGATTCGGATTTTCATAAGTTTGCTTATAACAGTAAAATAACGTAACTTTGCAGCCCGGTTTTCAGGTTTTATATCGATGTAAAAAGCAAAGATATAAAATTATCCGGATTTTTTTATAATTATTTATTAATCATTACTCTGTATGGTCAGAGTAACAAAATCATCAAGTGTAAAATGAGAGTAGCAATTGTTGGTGCAAGTGGCGCCGTTGGTCAGGAGTTTTTACGTGTGTTGGCCGAACGCAATTTTCCTATGTCAGAGCTAAGTCTTTTTGGTTCAACACGCAGTGCAGGAAATGTTTATGAGTTTAATGGAAAAAAATATACAGTAAAAGAGCTTAAACACGGTGACGATTTTAAAGATTTTGATCTTGTATTTACCTCTGCAGGTGCAAGCATATCAAAAGAATTTGCGCAGGATATTACAAAATTCGGCGCAGTTATGATAGACAATTCTTCGGCTTTCCGCATGGAATCTGACATACCTTTGGTTGTACCGGAAGTTAATGCATCAGATGCTAAAGTTCGTCCGCGTGGTATTATTGCTAATCCAAACTGTACAACAATACAAATGGTGGTAGCTCTTAAAGCAATAGAAAACCTCTCGCATATCAAACGCGTACATGTATCAACTTATCAGGCTGCTTCAGGTGCCGGTGCTGCCGCAATGGACGAACTGGAATTACAATATCGTCAGGTTTTAGCCGGCGAAGAGGCTACAGTTAGCAAATTCTCATATCAGCTGGCATATAATCTTATTCCGCAGATTGATGTTTTTACCGACAACGGTTACACAAAGGAAGAAATGAAAATGTATCACGAAACACGAAAAATTATGCATTCCGATGTTGAAGTTAGCGCAACCTGCGTTCGTGTTCCGGCATTGCGTGCTCACTCCGAAAGTGTTTGGGCTGAAACTGAACGTCCTCTTTCTGTTGAAGAAGTTCGCGCAGCTTTTGAAGTAGCTCCTGGTGTGGAAGTTATGGATAATCCCGCTGAAAAAGTATATCCGATGCCACTTTTCCTTTCAGGAAAAGATCCTGTGCATGTGGGACGCATTCGTAAAGATTTAGCGAATCCTAACGGCATTACATTCTGGTGTGTAAGCGATCAAATTAAAAAAGGTGCAGCTTTGAATGCAGTGCAAATTGCAGAATATTTAATTGCCGAAGCCGATATTTAATTATTATGACAGTCTCGCCGGAGCAGACTGTCATATTTTTTTAAAAGACAGTTCCGTTGCTTCGGAACTGTTTTTTTAATTTATTCAACATACACAAGCATAGTTGACAGAATCGGTGTTCTTTCCTCTCGGTACAAACTTTTATTTCGTATATTTGTTTGAAATTATAACTGAAATAAAAAAAATTATGAGTTATCAAAAAATTAAAACAATCTTTTTGATTGGTATTTTAGCGACAATGAGCGCTTTTGCACAAAAAAACAAGGTTACATTTATTCCTATTGAACATGCAACTTTTGCGATAAAAACAGGTGAAATTATTATTCTTGTTGATCCGGGCAGAATGGACATCGAAAAATACAGGGGGTTTGAAAATCCTGATTTAATTCTGATAACACATCATCATGGCGATCATTTTGATTTGAACATAATTAATAAACTTAAAGGTGATAAAACAAAACTTATCGCTTCGAAAATAGTTGTTGATAAGGCCGGTTTTGGTCAGATAATAAACAATAATGAAACAACCACTTTTGAAAAAATTAAAATTGAAGCAATTCCAATGTATAACACTTCGCCCGAAAGACAAAAATATCATGTAAAAGGCGAAGGAAACGGCTATATTTTAACAATTGGTAAAGAAAGAATAAATATTGCAGGCGACACCGAAGATATTACAGAAATTCGAAAATTGAAGAATATTGATTATGCTTTTATATGCATGAATTTGCCTTACACCATGACACCCGAACAAGCAGCTTCGGCTGTACTTGAGTTCAAACCCCGAACTGTTTGCCCGTATCACTACCGAACTAAAGATGTTTCGAACGATGAAATTCTGGAAAGATTTACTAAATTAGTAGCTGCAAACAAAAAAATAAATATCGATTATCTTCGTTGGTACGATGAATAAATAGAGAAAAAAGAACTCTTAAAACAGCTACATTTATGAATTTTCAACACTGCCGTACGAAAGTTTTCAAAAAAGCTGATTTTGCAATTTCAAATATTTAT
>CAYONE010000007.1:0-76400 GCA_964405245.1 uncultured Paludibacter sp. | reverse complement strand
GTGTGTTGTTAAACATGTTTTTTGAAAGAGTTGAATAAATGCACTGTCATTTCAGATAAAATCTTTAATCAGTCAAAAATTCGCATACAACTTACGAGATTTTTAAATATTATAAGGAATTGTGTTCCTGTTCCGTTAATGCTAACGCTTAAAATTTTATTTTGCTACAAAATTTAAAAAATATTTTTTAATTACAATTGCAGCATCATTCGAAATACAATCCCGATAAAAAATCGGGATATAATACAAAAGGGTGTGATAACATTCCGAATTGTCGGAACGGAACACATCTGACAACGCGACTTTTCGGTCATTAAATTAGCACATCCGAATTGGACGGTCGAAATGACTTTCGAATTTTGTTTTTTTGAGTACAACCAGCCAATTTCTGAGTCTATTTATCAGTAAAAAACATTTAATATTTATCTATAAAAGTGATGAAAAAATATATCTTATTTATTCTGATAAGCATAGTTGCAATTAGTATTAACGCACAATACCCGCAAGTACCAAAAGATTTACAGGAAGCAGCCGACAAAAAACTTGATGCTGAAAAGAAAAGTTCAGAAGAGGCTTTCCAAAGAGCTTTACCGGTTATTAAAGCTGAGGCGCTCAAAGGACGACCTTATATTCCCTGGGCTGAACGTCCAACGGATTTGCTACAGGCAAAAATTCCATCCTTCCCCGGTGCTGAAGGTGGCGGAATGTACTCATTTGGCGGTCGCGGTGGTAAAGTTATAACCGTTACCAGCCTTGCCGACCGTGGGTCCGGCACATTGCGCGAAGCCTGCGAAACGGGTGGCGCTCGTATTGTAGTTTTTAACGTAGCCGGAATAATTAAGCTCGAAACTCCGATAATTGTAAATGCTCCTTATATTACTATCGCCGGACAAACCGCTCCAGGCGATGGTGTTTGTGTTGCAGGCGAATCGTTTTGGGTAAACACACACGATGTGGTTGTTCGACACATGCGTTTTCGTAGGGGTGAAACTGATGTTACTCGCCGCGATGATGCTTTTGGAGGAAATCCTGTTGGTAATATTATCATCGACCATTGTTCTACAAGCTGGGGTTTGGATGAAAACATTTCGTTTTACCGCCACATGTTCGATCCTGAAGATGGCAGCAAAGAAAAAAAATTACCTACGGTTAACGTAACTATTCAAAACACAATTTCGGCACAGGCGCTCGATACCTACAATCATGCTTTCGGAAGTACGCTCGGAGGCGAAAACTGTTCGTTTATGCGCAACTTATGGGCAAACAATGCCGGAAGAAATCCATCTATTGGCTGGAACGGCGTTTTCAATTTCGCAAATAACGTGATTTACAACTGGGTACATCGTTCGGTTGACGGCGGCGATTATACCGCGCTTTACAATATTATCAATAATTATTATAAACCTGGTCCGTTAACTCCTAAAGATTCACCGATTGGATACCGAATGGTAAAACCTGAATCCGGTCGCAGCAAACTTGGTTACCTTGTTTTCGGAAGAGTTTATTGTAACGGAAATATCATGGAAGGAAACGATGCAGTTACACAAGATAACTGGAATGGAGGCGTTCAGGTTGAAGATTTTCCGAATGCTGATAAATATACCGATGCAATGAAATGGAACGAACCATTTCCATATTCTCCAATGAAAATAATGAACGCAAAAGATGCTTATAACTTCGTTTTGAAAAACGTTGGCGCAAACATACCAAAACGCGATATTGTTGACGAAAGAGTGATTGAGCAAGTAAGTACAGGCAAAGTTTTTTACGCTCCCGAATCCGATACTATCGATTTTTATCAGTTTAAACATCGCCGTTTACCCAAGGATTCATATAAATATGGCATTATTACTGATATTCGTCAGGTGGGCGGTTATCCTGAATACAAAGGCGAACCATATATTGATACTGATGGTGATGGTATGCCTGATGCATGGGAGAAAAAATACAAGTTAAACCCGAATGATCCCACTGATGCAGTAAAAGATATGAACGGTGATGGATATACCAATATCGAAAAATATATCAACGGTATCAATCCGAAAAAGAAGGTGGATTGGACAAACCTGAAAAATAACCGTGATACTTTGGCGGAAAAGGGAAAATTGATGTAAAAACCTCACCCCAGCCCTCTCCAAAGGAGAGGGAGTAAGCCATAAACTAATTGAATTGGTTCAATAAACATATTTTTTTCCTTTGATAATGGTAAATTCTAACAATAAAAGATCTTTTAAGTTTTTATTTGTTCTCCTTTTTTGTCAAATAAATTTATTGCAAGTTGCAAATGCTGTGGAACTTGATACTAAAAACCGCGACCCTAAATATGTGGCAACAATTGTTGAGCGCACGAAAAAGATTGTTGATAAACTGGAACTGAAAGATTCAACGGTTTATAAAAATGTGCTGAACATTGTGGCAAATAAATATTTCAGTCTGAACGATATTTACGAAAAGCGTGACAGCGCCATTGCTCAAATAAAACGTTCGGGATTAAGCAAAGAAGAGAAAAACACAGCTCAAACAGCAGCTCAAAACCTGAAAGATGCGGAATTATATCGTTCTCATTTTGCATTTCCTGCTGAATTATCATTATACCTGAATGAATCGCAAATTGATGTAATAAAAGATGGAATAACTTTTGGCGTGCTGATGGTAACTTATAATTCGACCCTCGATATGATTCCCACGCTGAAAGATGAAGAGAAAAAACAAATCTTCGCATGGCTGAAAGAAGCCCGGGAATATGCGCTCGATGCCGAAAGCTCGAACAAAAAGCACGAGGTTTTCGGGAAATACAAAGGCAGAATCAACAATTACCTTTCGAAACGTGGATACGATTTAGTAAAAGAGCGCGAAGAATGGTATAAACGCATCAAAGCACGGGAAGAAGCCGATAAAAATCAAAAAAAATAATTACAATATCTATTCCAAGGTTTTTTGCTGAATCTGTTAACTGGTATTTATTGTAAATTTTCGAAAACTGATTTTTTAGTAAACCGCACACGAACAGATGAGGATGTTAAACTTGCTGTGATTTCCTCTTTTTTGCACAAAAATACTCTCAATAGCAAAAAGACTTAACGTTTCTCCGCAGTTTAACATTGCCAAAAAAAAGAATAAAAGAATATTCGGGAAGATGTAGTATATAGTTTTTTTGCTGGTCTTTCCTTTATGTGATGTAAATATCCATTAGGAGATCGATTGTAAAAAACATCTTTTTTTATTAATGTTTTTAATTCTACATTACAAAATTAAAACACAAACAAATATTTAAAGATATTTGAACCACATAAGATATTTGAACCACATAAGAACACATCAGCCAACAACAAAAATAATTATCAACAATTAATAATGTTTTTTTTAACAGCCTTATGATTTACTTTCTTTCTTATGTGTTCACCGATAGCTATCGGTGTGGTTAATATTTTAGAATGATAAAGTAGAATTAATCTATTAAGTGGGAGTATTATAGTTGTAACCAGCATTTGAAAAGAAAGGGAAAAAAATTGAGATTGCTGAAACGTTTTCAAACATTCGAAAACATTTCAGCAATCTCAAAAAATTAATTCAGGCTGTATTGCTGTTTGATAACTCCGATTTCTTTTCCAAATTCCGTCAGCGCTTCTTTAAATCCTTTGTTGATAATCAGCGCTGTATCATAAAAATGCTGATAATATCCAATTGCTTCCGACAAATTCTTGAGAAACAATTCGTAATAGCTTTTGCGTTTTTTTTCACCGGCATCACCTTGCGCGAGTTCTTTCTTCAGAAAGGAAAAATATATACTCATTTCGGTTATAAAAACATGCGGCCGCTCCGGATTGGTCACCAGATTCGTGCGTCCGTAGATGTGATCGGCCATGGTTTGCAACGATACAATTTTCGAGAAATTGATAATGTTGGGTCCGGGGCAAATATTTACTGCTTTGTTATTTTTCAGAAATGTCTCATTGTGATGCAGCGAGGCCGCGTTGCTGAGTCCCACGCAAAGACAGTCCTTCGCTAATACATTATTTGTGCGTTCCTCGAGTTCTTCTTGCGATAAACCCAGCGTGCTCAGTTGCGCGAGTTTCAGCGATTGGTATTGTTTGGAGGCTGCGCAGATAGGCTTTTCGGTAAACTCAGTGTTAAATTGCAGAAATTTCTCAGGACAGGAACTACCGGGTTTTCCATCGGCTATAAACTGATGTTTCTGTAAATCGCCGGTGGTTCCTTTCAGGTAATAAAACGGAACTCCGAGTGGAGAATAGTTGCTTAAAAACACATCACCTTCTTTCGATTCCGAAAGTAATCGAAGAGTGTTGTCATCAACAGTTGTCGCTTCAGGAACCAACAGAAAAGGGGTACCCCAACCAGTACCATTCAGGTTGTAATGGGTGCGCAGAAAAGTGTCTTCTTCATAAGTTCCGATGCCACCCTGCACGGTAATAGCCACAGCGGGAGCATACGTGAGGTTTATCCCCGTTTTGGCGCTTATAGCCGGTTGATACATTTCAAATATTGAATCGATAAGCTCTTGCCAGTTCTGCTTAAATTCTTCGAGCACCGGACCGAGCAGGTAACCTGTAGTAGCAAAAGCATGTCCACCACAGTTCAGGCCAGATTCAATACGGAATTCGCTTACCCAAATGCCTTTTTTTGCCAAAAATTTTCCCTGAATAAGTGCCGATCGGTAATCGCTTACTTTTACAATCACTTTTTTAGTAAACTGCCCGTTTGCGTCCGGATTAAAAACATCGGTGGTTTCCATGTAGTTGTAAAGACGGGGATTCAAACCGGCAGAAAATACAATACCCGAATCGCTTAGATTGCTGTTGATGTAGCCCCGCAGTGCTGTAACAGCGTTCGACCCATCCTCAACAGGTTTACCTTCTTTATCATATACATCGCCATCAAGCTTGGTCATGATGTTTACATTAATCTGTCCGGATTTCAACTGACTTCTCAAATAGGCTTGCTTTTCCGCTTTTTCCATCTGATTCGGACAGTTAATCATATCCAGATATATGTTTTTCAGAATGCTGTCGTTGGGAAGCATTTCGAAATACTTAGCGATGTCGTTGCTTACTTCAAAGGCTTCTTCCTTTAACTTATCCATCTGTTTGTGTACAATGGCATTTACCATGTTCAGGTAATCGGTCACCCTGCGAGCCCTGTGATCGGGCTCCTGAACGGTAATTGGCACATAAGGCTGATCGATGGTAGGATAGTAATGCGCGCGCATCATTTCAATCAGACGGTCTTCGATGATGGAAATTACCGATGAAATACCAAAGCGGGCTACTTTAACAGGCGAATCTACAGTATAAGCCAGTCCCATTACAGGAATATGAAATGTATGTCCGTAAGATGAATCTGGATGAGAGATGTTATCGAGTTTATCTTTTAGATAAGTTTTGATGTTTGTTGTGTCAATAATGCTCATTTTGTCTGTTTAACGTTGTTTGCGTGCAAAGTTACACCTAAAATAAGCGATAACTGCAAAACAGCTTCATTTCTTGCACTATTTATCATGAAATGTGCAGAAATCGCATGAATATACAACTTTAAAGTGGAGAGATAAGTTAAAATGCAGACTGAGTCATTTCATATCGTAAAAGGAAACAGTTTTAGTTGCTCGTGTTATAGTGTTAATTTAATCAATAATACAGGCAAAATTATTCTGAAAATCAAATTAAATAACTGTACCAAATCATAATACCTGATAGAACCCTGAACCGGCAGAGGAAGACTCTCCAAATGAAATATAAATCCACTTTGGGCGAGCATTTTTTTCAAAATACTTAGTCCGCCCCTACTACTTATCTTATTATCGGTAAATCGCAACTCAATTTGAGACATAAATAACTATTAATAACACTATTAAATATTGATTACTAAATCATTATAACCAATTTTTCTTATGGACACCAAAATAAAAATTCAACAATATATGTAAACAGTTTTATTGGTTATTCCTTATGGACAATTTGGGTTAAAAACATCTTAAATATTATCAATACTAAGTAATAAATTCAAATTCAAAATACTGTAAAATTTTCAAATAATTAATTGACAAATGGTTTAAATCGAGTACATTTGCAAGTGTTAAATTCATTCTCTATTTTAAAAATCAAATAATCTCTCCGAAAAATCTGTAGTTATGAAAACTAACCAAATCAGCAATTTAGCCCGTGTTTTGTCCGTTATCGCTTTCATATTTATTTCCTTTTCATGTCAGAAAAACCTGAAACCTTATCAGGTTGATCCTGCCTTCTCGGCTTATGTTATTTCGTTTACTTCGGGCATGGTTTCCAATGCCTGTAAAATTCAGGTGCGGTTGGTGCAGGAAGTGAGCGATGCTGTTGCAGGAAAAGAACTCGCTTCGAATCCGTTTTCGTTCAGTCCCGGAATAAAAGGCAAAGCAATTTGGATTGATAAACAAACCATTCAGTTTGTTCCTGATAAAAATCTGGAATCGGGCAAACTGTACGAGGCTCAATTTGCTGTTGATAAGTTTGTGAAAGTTCCATCGGAGCTTAAAACGCTGAAATTCCGTTTTCAGGTGATGAAACAATACATCAACTACGAATTTGATGGTATTGAACCGGTAAATGAGGGAGATTTAAAACGACAAAAAATACGCGGAACATTTACTACCGCCGATATTGCCGATAATAAAACATTCGAACAAATAGTTAGCTTTAGTGGTATTTCCGGAAATACAATTCGCTGGACACACAGCAAGGATGGACGTACCCACAGTTTTTCACTCGATAATGTAGAAAGAAAAGAAAAACCATACACTATCGGAATAAAATGGAACGGCAAAGATATCGATGCAAAAAATGGTGAAACAAGTTTTGAAATGCCCGGCTTGGGTGAATTTAAAGTGATTCATATAAGAAATGTATCAGTGCCAAAAGCTATTATCGAAGTATTTTTTTCTGATCCATTGAGCAAACGACAGGATTTTGATGGTTTATTTACGCTATCCAATGGCGTTCCTTTGCAGGTTTTAGCAAATGGAAATTCTGTAAAACTCATTCCTACAAATACTATTACAGGAGATGTTTTTCTGGATATAAATAAAGGATTGCGGAATTTCAACGAAAAAATCATGGGTGTGTTTTTTACTAAAAAAATCAGATTCGTGAGCATGAAACCGCAGGTTGAATTGATTGGCGAAGGGGTAATTGTTCCCAATAGCGGTGGAATTTTATTCCCGTTCAGGGCGGTAAGTCTGAAAGCAGTTGATGTAAAAGTGATTAAAATCTTCGAAAATAATATTGTACAGTTTCTACAGGTAAATCAGTTGGATCAAAATAACGAATTAAAGCGCGTTGGGCGTGCAGTTTACAGCGAAGAAGTACAACTTACATCAGATGAACCGATTGATTATTCACAATGGAACAATTTTTCGCTGGATTTATCGAAACTGATTTCACCTGAACCGGGTGCAATTTACCGTATAGAAATCAGTTTCAGAAAAAAACATTCGCTTTATCCCTGTGTGGATGGCGGAGAAGAAGATGAAACTTACACCGAACCTGTGGATCCGAATGAAAATTATAACGAACCTGCATCGGATTATTGGGGATATTATGACGATGATTCGTATTGGGATTATGAAGAATATGATTGGCGTGAGCGCGAAAGCCCGTGT
The DNA here is from genome assembly GCA_964405245.1 of uncultured Paludibacter sp. Lineage (GTDB taxonomy): Bacteria > Bacteroidota > Bacteroidia > Bacteroidales > Paludibacteraceae > Paludibacter. Next base: position 68,752 of record CAYONE010000007.1, on the reverse strand, counting down.
CATCCATCGTATTATATGGGAAGCGCACATAAAGTTGCACGCAATGTTTTGGCTTCCGACTTTGGAATTATTGCCAAAGCCGGCGCTGACAACAATTATTTTGTGGCAGTTACAAATCTTATCGACACAAAAGCGTTAGGCGATATTGAACTTGAATTCCGAAATCTGCAAAATCAGATTTTAGGTAAATCGAAAACAAACTCCGATGGCTTTTGCAAAATTTTGCTTCAGGAAAAGCCTTTTGTGCTGATAGCAAAAAAAGGAGATCAAAGAGGTTATTTGCGACTCGACGAAGCTTCATCACTTTCCCTCAGCATGTTCGATGTGGCAGGGGAAGAACTGAAAAAAGGTGTGAAGGGCTATATTTACGGCGAGCGTGGCGTTTGGCGACCGGGCGATAATATTTATCTGACATTTATTCTCGAGGATAAAAATAAATCCTTACCGGCAAATCATCCCGTAATACTCGAACTGAGAAATCCATCGGGGCAATTAATTCACCGTGGTGTAAAAACAACGCATACAAACGGTTTCTTCAATTATATTCTAAAAACAAGTCCTTCCGCCCCAACTGGAAACTGGACGGTAAAAATTAGGGTTGGAGGCTCAGAGTTTGGTCGCAATCTGCGTATTGAAACCGTAAAACCGAATCGTTTAAAAATAAATCTTGATTTTGGAAATCAGCTTTTGAAAAAAAGTCAGGCTGTAAATGGAAAACTTCAGGTAAACTGGCTGCACGGAGCGCCGGCATCAAACGCACGCGTGAAAATTGAAGCTACAATGGCGGCAACCAAAACAACTTTCGAAAGTGCTAAAGAATATATTTTCGATGATCCGGGAAAGAAAATTGCTTCGCAGGAAATTGCAGTTTTCGATGGAAAACTTAACAACGAAGGAACGACAAACGTTAGCGCACGTTTCGATTTCGATGCAGATGCGCCCGGTATGCTTGCTGTTCAAATGAAAACCACTGCTTTCGAAGGGGGCGGCGATTTCAGCACCGACCGATCGTTATTCAAATATTCGCCCTTCAAATCATACGTTGGCGTAAAAATTCCGCAGGGTAAAGGCTGGAATAACGCGCTGAACTCCGATGAAAAGAATTTATTCCCCATCGCGCTTGTTGATGAAAACGGAAAACCCGAATCAGGAATGGTGAAAGTTGAAATTTTCAGTATTTACTGGCGTTGGTGGTGGGAACAATCCACCGAAGAATATCTGGCAAGTTATGTTTCGAATCAAAATTCAAAACTGATAAAATCAGATATAATTAAGGTTGATAACGGACGGGGAATTTACGAAATGAATCTCGGCACGCAGGATTGGGGACGAAAATACATTCGCATTACAAACAATGAAAGCGGACATTCAACAGGCGGAATTTTCTACACTTCCTATCGGGGATGGTGGAGTAATGCAGGAAACAACAACCCGGGCGGAGCGGAAATGCTGATGTTCCAAACCAACAAGAAAACATACAAAACAGGTGAAAAAATTGTGGTGGATTTACCTGTAACTCATAAAGGCAAAGCGCTTATCAGCATCGAAACCGGGAGCAAAATACTTAAAAATTACTGGTTTGAACCTGATGGTAAAAAGCAATTTTCGTTTGAAGCCACAGCGGAAATGACACCAAATATTTACATTCACGTTTCATATATTCAGCCTCACAATCAGGGAAAGAACGATTTCCCGATAAGAATGTACGGTGTACAGGCGGTGGATGTTGAAGACGCAGAAACGCATTTGAATCCACGCATTTCGATGCCGCAGGAATTGAAACCTTTACAAAAGTTTGATGTAAAAGTGGATGAAACAAACGGCAAACCTATGACATATACTATCGCCATTGTGGACGAAGGTTTGCTTGACTTAACACGATTTGCCACGCCCGACCCTTGGAAAACATTTTATACCCACGAAGCGCTTGGTGTACGCACCTGGGATATGTATAAATATGTGGCAGGCGCATTTACAGGCAAACTTGCAGGTTTGTATGCCATTGGTGGCGACCAATATCTCGACCGAAAAGGAAAAGAAAACAATAACCGCTTTAAACCTGTGGTTTTATTTCAGGGTCCGTTTGCATTATCGGCAAAAAGCTCGAAAACGCATTCATTTACAATGCCAAATTATGTAGGTTCAGTAAGGGTAATGGTCGTGGCGGGACAGGAAGGTGCTTATGGTTCGGCTGAAAAAGCTGTGCCCGTGCGACAGGCTGTAATGGTTTTACCCACTTTACCTAGAGTTATCAGCCCGACTGAAGTTATAAAAGTACCAGTATCTGTTTTTGCAATGAATAAAAATGTGAAAAATGTAAGCGTGCAAATACAGACCGATGCAAAATTTGCTATTGAAGATGGAACAACAAGGACTTTGAATTTTGAATCGACCGGCGAAAAAATGACTGAATTTACACTTCGTGCAAAGAATGCTATCGGTACAGGTAAAATAATTATTAAAGCCGTGTCAGGAAGCAATGTTTCTACCTCAGAAACTGAACTTACTATCAGGCTCCCAAATCCGCCTGCCGCAAGAGTGATAACAGCACAAATTGAACCCGGGAAATCATGGGTGCAGAATGTTCAGGCTTTTGGAATTCAGGGAACAAACTCCGGAACTGTAGAACTTTACCGCGTTTATCCTTTAAATATTGAAAAGCGTTTGAAATATCTTATTCAATATCCGCATGGTTGCATCGAACAAATAACTTCAGCTGCATTTCCGCAACTGTTCCTGCCTCAACTTATGGATTTGGAAGATAATAGAAAAGCGGAAATCGAAACCAATATCAAATCATGCCTTGCCCGATTGAAAAACTATCAGATTGCCAACGGTGGTTTTACATATTGGGAAAACGAATCGGAATATGTGAGCGATTGGGGAACGAACTATGCCGGACATTTTATGCTCGAAGCGCAGGCAAAAGGCTATAAACTTCCCGATGAAATGCTGAACGCGTGGATAACCTATCAAACCCGCGAAGCCAACAACTGGAAACCGACTCGCAAAAATTACGGAACCGATTTGGTGCAGGCTTACAGACTTTACACATTAGCTTTGGGAAAAAAACCTGCTTTGAGTGCAATGAACCTTATGCGCGAAACGCAGGAAATTAATTCAGCAGCACGATGGCGTTTGGCTGCAGCTTATTGTGTTGCAGGGAAACCGGATATTGGCGCGCAGATAATTCATGGCATGGAAACGAAACCCGAAGTGAGAGAGGAATATTTTTCAACCTACGGAAGTTACGGACGGGATCAGGCTATGATGCTCGAAACAATGACGCTGTTGAACAAACGCGATATTGCCCAGGCTTTGATGCAGGATATTGCCCAAGTGCTTTCGTCGAACGAATGGCTGAGTACACAAACTTCGGCTTATATGTTGCTTGCCGTTTCAAAATTTGCAGGCGGAAATGCTAAAGGTGATTATCTGAAGTGTAATCTGAATATCGATGGAAAATCAACACCGATAAATACACCAAAAGTAATGTCGCAAACGGCTTTGAATTTGAAAACCGCAAATCAGACTAAAGTTACCGTTAGCAATACCGGAAATCAAACCATACATTTACGCATAGTTACGCAAGGCGTTCCGCTCATGACCGGACAGGAAAGTGAAGCGCAAAATCTTGCAATGTCGGTAACCTATACCGATAAAAATGGCAACAAGGTAAATCCGCTTTCGATGAAACAGGGCGTACAGTTTTATGCCAATGTAGCCGTAAAACATCCGGAAGTGCGTATGGATTATAATGATTTGGCGCTATCGTTGCTTTTCCCTTCAGGTTGGGAAATTCTGAATGCCCGTATGGATATTATTCCCGATGCAGGTTTAAAAGCAGATGTCCCGGATTATCAGGACGTCCGCGACGACCGTGTGTATATTTATTTCAATCTGCCAAAAGGAAAGACCAAAACATTCAGAGTACTACTACAAACCGCATATTTGGGTAAATTCTACCTGCCCTCCGTGCAGTGCGAAGCCATGTACGATGGCTCCATTAGAGCATATTCCAAAGGATATTGGGTGGAAGTGGTGAAGTGAGGAGAAAAAATATTACCGTCAGACCGCTCGGAACGGTCTGATGGATGAAATACTTTTAAAACCAAAACATCAAACCGTCTTAGTCAACTGCTTATTCACGATTTTTGGTGTAATCGTTAGTGAAAGGGGCAATTGAATAACGTATTAAGTTAAAATTATCAAGCAAACTATTTCGTTCCAAAATTGGATAACTTTTAATTTATCTCCACCTTTTTCTCCGAAATTCAAATCATAATAAAAAAAACTTACTATTTTTAATGTCAAATTTTTCAGTCTCAAACTTCCTCTCCTCTTTCAAATACTTCTGCAAAAAGCACAGACTGACATATCCTTATCCGCGTTTTTGGATGCTGATGGCGATTTTTGCTTTTCTTATCTGGTTTGCTTTTGCTTTGCCGAAACCGCTTTTTCAGACAAAATACTGCACGGTTATCGAAGATGCAAACGGCAATTTCCTTTCGGCACGCATAGCCGGCGATTATCAGTGGCGTTTCCCCGAAACCGATTCCGTTCCGTATAAATTCAGGGAATCCATCCGGTATTTCGAGGATGAATATTTTTATATCCATCCGGGCGTGAATCCGGTTTCGTTCTTCAGGGCAGTTGTACAGAATTTTAAATCGAAAAAAGTGGTAAGTGGTGGCAGTACCATTTCGATGCAAGTCATCCGGTTAAGTCTGAACCATCAAAAACGGAATATTTTTGCGAAGATGTATGAAATTATTCTGGCGCTACGGCTTGAAATTGGTTACAGCAAAGATGAAATTTTGAGGCTTTATGCTTCACACGCACCTTACGGTGGCAATGTGGTGGGAATGGACGCTGCTGCATGGCGTTATTTCGGACGTCCGGCATCACGTCTGTCGTGGGGCGAAACTGCTTCACTTGCGGTACTGCCTAATGCTCCCGCATTAATTTTCCCGGGTAAAAATCATGCAATTTATCTGAAAAAACGCAACCGCCTGCTCGACAAACTGTACAAAAAGAAAGTAATTGACAAAACCACCTGCGAGCTTGCCAAAGCAGAACCTTTACCCGAAAAACCTTCGGCTTTGCCACAATTAGCGCCGCATTTGCTCAATAAAATTATAAACGATGGCACATCCGGCAAAACCGTACAAACAACAATAAATTCAGAAATTCAGAAAAATACCATTAATATTGCCCAACGGTACATTCGTTATTATTCGGGCAATTACATTCAAAACATAGCCATCATTGTACTCGATACGCGAACAGCCGAAACCCGTGCATACATTGGAAACGTGGAACTTGGTAATGTAAAAAACGCGCCTTATGTTGACAATGCCATTGCCAATCGCAGTTCAGGCAGCATTTTGAAGCCCTTTTTATACGCTGCCATGCTCAACGATGGAGAGATTTTACCCGGTTTATTGATTTCGGATATTCCTACTCGTTTTGGAGCTTATGCGCCTGAAAATTTCGAAAAAAATTTTCAAGGCGTAGTTCCTGCCGATGTTGCTTTGGCACATTCGCTTAATGTGCCGGCGGTGCGAGAACTGGATCAGTACGGAGTGGTAAAATTTCATAATTTTTTGCAGCAATGCGGTTTTACTACTATAAACCGCTCGCCTGAAAATTACGGATTATCGCTGATTTTGGGCAGCGCCGAAGTAAATTTGCTCGAAGCTACTGCTGTTTACGCAGGTATGGGACGTTCATTGTTATCATATTCAATGGATGAAAAAAATTATAATACCGATTTCGGAAAAGCTATTCTGGTAAAAAGTGTAAATGAGAAAACCATAAAACGTAAAATGATTTCTCCGCGTGCCGGAGCAGCATCCTGGTGGTTTACACTCGAAGCATTAACCACAGTAAACCGTCCGTGGGGTGAAATTGGCTGGGATTATTTTGCTTCAACGCATAAAATAGCTTGGAAAACCGGCACAAGCATTGGCTCCCGCGATGCCTGGGCGATAGGCGTAACACCTGAATATACGGTTGGTGTTTGGGTTGGCAACGCCAGCGGCGAAGGTCGTCCGGGATTGACAGGCGTAACGCACGCCGCACCGGTAATGTTCGAAATATTTAAAACACTACGCACCGGAACATGGTTTAAAAAACCGTTGCAGGACATGCAGAAAATAGCAGTTTGTAAATTAAGCGGATTCAGAACAAATCTGAATTGTGAAGCTGAATTAAAATGGGTACCGAAAAATGGTGTAAGAGTGAAATCCTGTCCTTTTCACACCTCAGTTTTTCTTGACTCGGCAGGTGTTTTTCGTGTAACAGGCGATTGTTATCCCGTAGCCAAAATGAAAATTCAATCGTGGTTTGTTCTTCCACCTGCACAGGAATATTTTTACCGTCAGCATCATCCTGAATACAGTTTGCTGCCACTGTTTTTGCAAGGCTGCTCTAACGTAAACGAAACTGTTATGGACATACTTACGCCCGATAATAATACCGCAATTTTCATCCCCAAAGGCATTGAAGGCGAGCAGGGATTACTCGTTTTCGAAGCTATTCACCGGAAACCCGGCGCAACTGTTTTCTGGCATATCGATAAGGAATTTATTCAGGAAACGCGCGGAATTCACAAAATTGAAGTGGTGCCACTACCGGGAATGCACACTCTTCTGATTCAGGATAACGAAGGAAATACTGTTAGACGCAGGTTTAAAGTGATGAAAAACTGATATTTAAGAAGGCGGAGGCGAAGGCGGAGGCGGAGGAATAAGAGAGAAGAAAAATTTATTTCTTTTTCTTATTCTTCCTGATTAAAACCGATTTTTCTTCGCGGCAAATCTTTAATCTTCTTATCGGATTGCAATTCTGCCAACGATTGATTTATCAGCTCCATTTGCATTCGGGTATCTTCGTTTATATCGTTTTGGTCAGTAAAAACTTCATTCATGTATTCTTTCAATTCTTGTATTTCTGATTGAAGTTCTGAAATTTTATCTACAGGATTTGATGATAGCGATTGGCGAATTGCAACAAAGGCACGCATTATTCCGATGTTAATCTGAATAGCAGTTTGGGAATTCAAAACACTACTCAGCATAGCAACACCAAGTTCGGTAAAAGCAAAAGGTTTATTTCTTAATCCCATTTTTATTAAATTGGATATCACAATTTGTGATTTCCAATCTTTCAATTCTAAATCTGTAAGTCGAAACATAAAATCTTCTGGAAATCGGTCGATGTTTCGTTTGACGGTCTGATTGAGAACTCTTGTTTCCACTCCGTAAAGCTTAGCTAAATCAAAATCGAGCATTACTTTCTGACCTCTGATTACGTAAATTTTGTTTTTGATAAGTTATAATTCCATAGTATAAAGATATTTTTACAGAGAGCTATTTACAAATCAAAACCAATATCTTTGCGGTAATATTTGCCTTCGTAATGAATTACTTCGGCATTTCTGTAAGATTTTATAAGCGCTTCTTCTTTGGTTTTTCCGTATGAGCTAATAGCTAAAACCCGTCCTCCGTTTGTAACGATATTGTTATCTTTAGCTGATGTTCCTGCATGAAAAACTATACTGTCAGAAACATCTTGTAAACCTGTTATGATGTTTCCTTTTTTATAATCGCCTGGATAACCGCCAGAAACAAGCATTACAGTAGTTGCGGTACGCTCATCAAATTCTACGGTTTTTTCATTCAGATTTCCATGTGCCACACCCTCGAGCAAATCAATCAAATCGGATTTCAATCTAAGCATTACCACTTCAGTTTCCGGATCGCCCATACGGGCATTGTATTCTATAGTGTAAGGATCACCATCAATATTTATCAAACCAAAGAAAATGAAACCTTTATAATTGATGCCATCGTTAAATAGTCCGTTTACTGTAGGTCGGATAATACGGTCTTCGGCCTTTTTCATAAATGCTGCATTGGCAAAAGGTACGGGCGATACTGCTCCCATACCTCCTGTATTGAGACCTTTATCACCTTCGCCTATTCTTTTGTAGTCTTTTGCTTCGGGAAGAATTTTATAGTTTTTACCATCGGTAATCACAAAAACCGAGCATTCAATTCCTGTGAGAAATTCTTCAATAACCACAGTTTTACTGGCAGCGCCAAATTTTCCATCAAGCATCAGGCGGAGTTCATCTATAGCTTTTTGCAAACTGAAAATAATCAGTACGCCCTTGCCGGCAGCCAATCCATCGGCTTTTAGAACATATGGAGCTTGCATTTTTTTCAGGAAATGAATGCCTTCATCAATATTTTTTGAAGTTACACTAAAATAACCGGCAGTAGGAATATTATGCTTGAGCATAAACTGTTTCGAGAAATCTTTGCTTCCCTCAAGTTGTGCGGCAAACTTATCAGGTCCAATAACCGGCACGTTATTCAATATTGGATCGTTGGAAAAATAATCAACTACACCCTTCACCAAAGGGTCTTCGGGACCAACAACTACCATGCTGATGTGATTTTCAATTACAGCATTTTTCAACGCATCGAAGTTATCGGAAGCAATCGGTAGATTTGTTCCGTGCTGTGCTGTACCGGGATTTCCGGGAGCAATAAACAATTTTGTGAGTTTCGGACTTTGAGCAATTTTCCATGCGAGCGCATGTTCTCGGCCACCAGAGCCAAGCAGTAGTATGTTCATGATTGTAAGCTGATAAGTTTATAGTACAAAAGTAATGAAAATGCACCAAAAAGCAAGTTGATGAAATTCAGGGAAATTGAATTTTGCGTATTTATTTAAACACATACGTATTTTAAAATAGTAGTAAATTAAGAATATTAGAGTGTTAAAATTGCCAAATATATTTATTTTCGTTCATTTTATATCAGTATTACTTCAAAAATTAAATCTTATTTTAGAGCATAAAATTGTTTTTTTATCTTTGAAAGATGGTAGCTTGGAAAGCTTTTCTTCAAACAGTTTTTCAATCCATTTCGCTCGATTTATTTCAAAAACACAATCCCATGAAAAAAACAGAAATTACTATTGCTTTTTTGCTCTTGATATTTTTTTATTCTTCTGCTCAAATCCGCATAGCAAGTACTGCCGATTACCTTGTAGCACAACCGTTAGCCGACAGAAATGTTATTTTCAACATCAATGATGAGGGTGTTTCAAAACCAATTTACTGGGGACTTGACCTTGCCTGGTTAAGCCGGGATAATGTGGTAAGAGGTATAGCATTTATGGGTGCCGACAAGGTCGATATAATCAGATCATCCTTCACTCCTACCGATTCTCTTATTAACGGAAATCTGAAGACAACGGAATTAAGCCGCCTGAACCAACGTTTAAACATAATTAGTCTTCTTCCATCGAAAACCACTGTTATGCTAAACTGCGATCATCCTTCGGTTCATGCATGGTATAAAGGGAAACCCGAACGCTGGGCACAACTTATTGATGTTACTACCCGTCTGCATCAGGAGCGAGGAAGGCGGGTAATTTCCGTTGCTCCGTTTAATGAACCTGACTACACAGCTACAGGACAGGGCAATCTAAGTGATTTCTACAATATTGCTGGCGAATTAAGAAAAATAAGACGTTTTGATACTATAAGGATTTCCGGCGGTAACACATTAAATTGCGATCAGGCATTAAACTGGTACAATCAACTTAAGGAAAGGCTCAACGAAGGAAATACACATCAATTAGCAGGAAGTTTTGACAATTATGCCAATTTCTTTCAAACAGTAAGAGCCAACGGTCATTATGCTACAAATGACGAATTACATAATGTAATGGAAGCTATGGTTGGCGTAGAATATGGATTACAAACAGGTATTTGGTGGGGTACTGCTGAATATGCGCGTGGCGAATTTGTGAAAGCCAGTCATGGGAAACGGATTGCTTATGCCGAACACAGACCTAACTGGACTGCCGCATCGGTTTATCGCAGTCCTGAAGGAAAATTACAGGCTTTCGGTGGAACTTCTGAGCGTCAGGCTGTAACCACAACTTATCGTTTTTATTCAAAAGATAAAGATCTTTATTTCGATGGTTTTGGACCTCAGCGCGAGTATATAATGACACTTCCAGGAGGCACAGGTTATCAAAACGGACAATCAAATGCTGAATGTGTAGTAAATATTACTCAGGGTGATGATATTCAACCAGTAATAAATGGAAAATATGTTCTTGTTAACCGCAATAGTGGAAAAGTTATGGAGGTTGCATCAGGCTCTACCAGTGCGGGCGCAAATGTACAACAGAATAACTACATAGCCGATAAAACATATCAGCAATGGAATGTAACTCCAGTGGATCCTCGTATTGGAGGTGACTTTAGTTATTTTTCTTTTGTAGCTGTTCACAGTGGTAAAGCCATTGATGTTTTAAACTGGTCGCTCGATAATGGTGGAAATATTATAGTGTGGGATAAAGGTAGTGGCGGAAATCAACAATGGTATCTTGAATATGCAGGCGATGGATGGTTTTACATTCGCAGTCGCCACAGCGCTAAATGCCTTGAAGTGGCAAACTCCAGTACTGCTGCAAATGCCAATGTACAGCAGAATCAGGTAAATGGCGGAAAAAATCAGCAATGGCGTTTCCTGCCTGTTGACGCAGTTGTCGAATTTAATGCTCCTGCCCCACCCACTAACCTGAAAGCATTGCCACAAGCATCATCTGTAAAACTTGAATGGGATATTGCTCAGGAAACTGATGTTACCGATTATACCATACTACGTGCTGATTCTGAAGTTGGAGCATGGAATACAATTGGACGAAAAGTGAAATCAAATGCATTTGTTGATAATACTGTTGTATCAGGAAAGACATATTTTTATAAGATTAAAGCTGTGGATTACTCATTAAACAGTTCCGATTTTTCAGAAACAGTGTCGGGAAGTTCAAGTGGTAATGCCGATATGATTGCCCGTTTTGCTTTCGATGGAGAATCGGCTGACAGTACTGTTCATCTGAATCATGCCGCAAAATCAAGCAATGTTACATTTGTCGAAGGTAATGTTGGTTCTGCTGTTTCGCTCAACGGAACAAACGCATTTTTGCAATTACCCTACAATATTGCCGGTCATCAGGAAATTACTGTTGCAACATGGATTTATTTTCGTGGGGCATCGGCATGGCAGCGTATATTCGATTTCGGGAACGACCAGAATGAATACCTGTATCTTTCACCACGTACAAATGTTGCCCAAATGCGATTTGCAATCAAAAAAGATGGCGTAGAACAGGCTTTAACAGCGCCAGCAGTACCATATTTTAAATGGACACATGTGGCCTTAACCATTGGCGCTTCCGGCGTTCGTCTTTATACAAATGGCGTTCAGGTTGCCGAATCGAAAACAATTACGCTGCGACCTTCTGATTTTAAACCTGTATTAAATTATATCGGTCGAAGTCAAAATTCAGCAAATCCACTTTTGAGCGCTTATCTCGATGAATTCAGAATTTACAATTACGAACTTCCTGCAGAAGAAATTTCAAAAATTGCTGATATTTATTCTGCTGTAAATACTGTTGATTTAAAAAATCAAAAAATAACAGTCTGTCCAATTCCGGCAAACGATGTTTTATACTTAAATATCGCTTCTGATTTAGCTAAAGAAATTCCTGCATTATCGGTTTACGGCTTGAATGGAAATTTAATATTAAAACAAAACACAAATTTTTCTGATCGTGTTGAATTAAATGTTGCTAATTTACCTGATGGAATATATTTTCTTCGTGCCACAACCAAAACCGAAAGTATTGTTCAAAAAATAGTAATAGCGAGGTAATTTACATTGTAAATTCGGATAAATAATTGTCAATTTTGAATACAACTGAATCATGTCGGTGCTTTTTTTTCGGCGCCGACATTTTTTTTGTAACAATAAATTCTGGAATTTTTCCGGGAATTTTTCTCAAAATTTATTAATACAAACTTTATAGCTAAATTTACACTGAAATTCTTCAAGTAGATTATTATGAGAAAAATTGCTATTATTATCATTTCAGTTTTGTTCCTCACAGGGATATCGCATGCCCAAATTTCAATGAAAGAGGCTTTTAGACAAGCCGATAAAATTGTAAAATCGATACAAAAAACCAATTTCCCGAATCGGACATATTTAATTACTGATTTCGGCGCAACTCCCAACGATGAAAAATTTTTAAATCATGGCGCAATAAACCGAGCTATTCTGAAATGTAATCAGGAAGGTGGCGGAAAAGTTATTGTTCCGAAAGGATTTTTCCATACCGGACCTATACTTTTAAAAAGCAACGTCAACCTGCACCTTGAAGAAGGCGCTGTTCTGAAATTTACTGCCGACCAAAACTGGTATTATCCTGCGGTGCTTTCGCGCTGGGAAGGCATTGACTGTTATAATGCACATCCCTTAATTTATGCTTATGGTGAAACAAATATAGCTCTCACGGGTAAAGGTTTGCTCGATGGACAAGCTTCAAAACAGAACTGGTGGTATATGAAAGGTGGAATTCATACTATTAAAGGCATGCCCGATCAGATAACAAGCGGAGGACGCGACCGTTTGTTTGCAGCCGCCGAAAATAATTTACCTGTTGAACATCGAATTATGACTCCTAATGATGCTCTAAGACCTCCATTTATAAATTTCATACATTGTAATCGTGTTCTTATCGAAGATTTGAAAATCACAAATTCGCCGTTTTGGGTTATTCATCCTATGTTCTGTAATAATCTGATTGTACGTGGAGTGAATATCCAAAGTAAAGGACCGAACAGTGATGGTTGCGATCCCGAATCATGTAAAAACGTATTGATTGAGAACTGCATTTTCAATACCGGCGATGATTGTATAGCAATAAAAAGCGGACGAAATAACGATGGCAGACGATGGAATACTCCAAGCGAGAATATAGTAATCCGAAATTGTAAAATGAACGATGGGCATGGTGGAGTTGTGATTGGCAGCGAAATTTCAGGAGGTTTCAGTAATCTTTTTGTTGAAAACTGCGACATGGACAGCCCCAATCTCGAACGCGCTTTAAGAATTAAAACAAGTAAATGTCGTGGTGGTGTAATCGAAAATATTTACTTCAGAAACGTGAAAGTTGGTGAAGTTAGAGAGGCTGTGATTAGAATAAATCTGATTTACGAACCTGACGAAAAATGTGATGGAAATTATCCTCCTTTAGTGCGAAATATTAATGTTGAAAACGCTACTTCAAATAAAAGCAGGTTTGGTGTATTTATCGATGGACCTAACGATAAAGCTTATGTGCACGATATTTATATCAGCAATTGTAATTTTAGTAATGTAAGCTCCGGCGGGAACAGATATGTAGGCAAGTCAGACAGAATTTTCTTTAAAAACTTCATGGTTAATGGCAAAACTTTTTTTGCTAATGGTAAACCTGAGTAAAACAACAAATTACAAATAAAAGTACCATTATAAATTATCATTTTACAAACAACTGAAAATTCATTTTTTTGTCTGCTTTTCAAAATTTAAAGTTTTTACACAAAACACGCCACCTCTTAAAAACTTTATTGAAAAGTATTGCACTATTTCTATTTTTTGACTTGGTCGAAAACCTAAAAAATTGTAACTTTGCAGCTCTTTTAAAAAAGTATCATTTAATAATTGATGCTGTTTTTCTACACTGTTTTTTAAGCATGAAATTGACAAAAAACTTGCACTTTTTTAACGAATTTAAACCGTTAAAACATTCACAAAATATCACTTTTCAAATTAGCGCACTGCATATTATCACTTTTGAAAAAAATATACTTGATAAATAAATAAAAAATAAAGTTATGAGTTTCACACATGAAGTAGAGGGAATGATTTGTGTTGCACAAGGCGCGAATCATGGCCCGGCTCCGATACCCGAAGAGGGTCGTTGGGTAAAAGCCAAAGAAATTAAAGACATCTCAGGTCTTACACATGGTGTAGGTTGGTGTGCTCCGCAACAGGGCGCATGTAAACTTACCCTCAACGTGAAAGAAGGTATTATTCAGGAAGCATTGGTTGAAACGATTGGTTGTACCGGTATGACTCACTCAGCCGCTATGGCTTCTGAAATTCTCCCCGGAAAAACTATTCTGGAAGCGTTGAATACCGACCTTGTTTGCGATGCAATCAACACTGCAATGCGGGAATTATTCCTTCAGATTGTTTACGGTCGCACACAAACTGCATTTTCTGAAGGAGGTTTGCCTATTGGCGCCGGACTCGAAGACCTTGGAAAAGGCTTACGTGGTGTAACAGGCACTTTATATGGTACAGTTGCCAAAGGACCTCGTTACCTCGAAATGGCTGAAGGTTACATTACCAAAATCGGGTTGGATGCCGGTAACGAAATTATCGGTTACGAGTTTGTAAGTCTTGGCCGTATGATGGACATGATTAAAACCGGAATGGATGCCAACGAAGCCATTAAAAAAGCTTCAGGAAAATACGGTAGAATGGAAGACGCAGTTAAAGTTATTGATCCACGTAAAGAATAAGGAGGAAAAAGAATATGTCACAAAACGCACAATTATTCGAAAGTTACGGTCGTCGTATCGACCAAATCAACAAAGTCCTGAATTCTTACGGAATTGCATCGATTGAAGAAGCAAAACAGATTTGCGACGCTAAAGGTGTTGATGTTTACAAAATTGTAAAAGATATTCAACCTATTGCATTTGAAAATGCCATGTGGGCTTACATTGTTGGCGCTGCCATTGCAATTAAAAAAGGACAGACCAATGCTGCTGAAATTGCTGAAACGCTGGGTGAAGGTTTACAGGCATTCTGTATTCCGGGTTCGGTTGCCGACGACCGTAAAGTTGGTATCGGACATGGAAACCTTGCTGCCATGTTGCTTCGCGAAGAAACCAAATGTTTCGCTTTCCTTGCCGGACACGAATCGTTTGCAGCTGCCGAAGGCGCTATCGGCATTGCAAAATCAGCTAACAAAGTACGCAAAGAACCGCTTCGCGTTATTTTGAACGGTCTTGGTAAAGATGCCGCTAAAATTATTGCCCGCATCAATGGCTTCACTTATGTTCAAACTCAGTTTGACTATGCCACCGGCGAAGTGAAAGAAGTTGCCCGCACTGCCTACTCAACCGGCGACCGTGCAAAAGTAAATTGCTATGGCGCCGACGATGTTCGCGAAGGTGTTGCTATTTTCCACAAAGAAGGTGTTGATGTTTCTATTACCGGTAATTCAACCAATCCTACACGTTTCCAGCATCCAGTGGCAGGAACTTACAAAAAAGAATGTATCGAACAGGGCAAAAAATACTTCTCGGTAGCTTCTGGTGGCGGAACCGGTCGTACACTTCATCCCGATAACATGGCCGCAGGTCCTGCTTCTTACGGCATGACCGATACCATGGGACGTATGCACTCAGATGCACAATTCGCAGGTTCATCATCGGTTCCGGCACACGTTGAAATGATGGGACTTATCGGCATGGGCAACAACCCAATGGTTGGAGCTTCTGTAGCTGTGGCTGTGGCTTTATCGCAAGCATAGTTTAGAAGGACATAAATTCTCGATATATTTTAAAGCGGAATTCTGAAAAGAGTTCCGCTTTTTCCTTTCGGGAGAACAGAGTTCCGACTTTGTCGAATATATGGGAGGATAGAGTTCCGACTCTGTCCTTTTTAAATTTGGACAGACTTGGAAGTCTGTCCTCCCGAACATCGCTTTTAGGGGATTTCGTTGTTTTAATATAGATAGATTGATTAACTTAAAAATTCAAGAATTATTTTTCGAATTTTAAAGTAATGAAGCTAACTATCTAATTGCTTCGAAAATTTCGTTTAAGCGAGTTTTTTTTCTCCAAATACTAAAATTGAACAAACTTCAATTAATGTTTGTTACAAAAACAATGATTTTCTTACACTATAAAACATTGCAATCATGAAAGTATTAAAATGGGTTTTAATCGTAAGTAAATGATCAGAATTAACTTGTACTATCCATATCGTTTAGTTTAGAAAAACTATCTACAGCTAACAGGTTTTAAAAACCTGTTAGCTGTAATCCCGAACAGATAATGAGGAGTTCAAAAAAATATAAACTAATTTAGAACACTAACTTAGTTTTATTAATTATTGTATTTGTCCTTATCACTGCGCTGTTTGTAAAAAAGGATTTTGCAGTTGAGAAACAAATTGAAATAAACAAGCCATTGCACGAAGTTTACAATTATGTGGTTTTATTGAAAAATCAGAATGATTACAGTAAATGGGCTACAACTGACCCTGCAATGGAAAAAACATTTACAGGTGTGGATGGTACTGTGGGTTTTATATCTGCATGGAAAAGTGATAATAAAAATGTTGGTTCAGGTGAACAGGAAATTATGAAAATTGAACCCTATAAACGTATTGATTACGAATTACGGTTTAAAGAGCCAATGGAGGACACAAATCAGGCTCATATCACATTTAATAGCATTGTAGAAAGTAAAACGCTTGTAAAATGGGGCTTTAACGGAGTTATGAAGTATCCCACCAATATAATGCTTTTATTCCTTGATTTTGATAAAATGATAGGAGGCGATTTTGAATTCGGACTTGAAAAACTCAGAGAAATATTAGAGGAAAAATAAATCCTATCATTTGATAAAACTTATCAGGAACTAACTAAACTTTCAAATTAATGAAAAAGAAATCAAACATTCTGATTTTTCCATTCATTTTATTAAGTGTATTAACTTTATTCGCAACAAGTTGTGGAAATAACGATGATTTAAATACCGACACTTTTACCGACCCTCGCGATGGCAATGTTTATAAAACCGTAAAAATAGGCACACAAATCTGGATGGCTGAAAATCTCAGATATTTGCCGAGCGTTGTCGGCCCGGTGAGAGGTTCACAATCTACACTATTGTATTATGTTTATGGTTACGATGGAACAAACGTGGCCGAGGCGAAAGCAACTGTAAATTATGAAACTTACGGAGTTTTGTATAACTGGGTGGCTGCAAAAGCAGCTTGTCCTGCCGGCTGGCATTTACCTACAGATGCCGAATGGACACAGCTAACCGAGTATCTCGGCGAAAGTGGTGCCGGCGGAAAATTAAAAGAAACAGGGACAAAACACTGGAACAGTCCAAATTCAGGAGCAACAAACAAATCCCGGTTTACCGCACTACCGGGTGGTGGCAGGTTTAGCACATTTTCCTTTAACTATTTAGGCGATCAGGGTTTTTGGTGGACTGGTTCGCAGGATGGTACAGGACTTTATTATTACCGCTATATGCAACAAAACAACAAAAATGTGGTCAGAGGCTATGTCATAATGGATGCGGGTTTTTCGGTTCGCTGCGTAAAAGATTGATAAACATTTATGTAGATATTGTTTTATTTATTCAATTTTAAACCTTTACGCCGGAAAGTATTTTAAAAACTGATACAAAACAACAAACAATGTTTAGCTATTCATTCAGTATTATCCCATTTTTTTATTAATTCGAATTCAGAGTATGTCTAAAGCCAAATCTGACTTTTTATCATAGTTCAGTTTTTCTCATTTAATATTATCCTTTGTCTTAAATTTCTCTCGATTTTGGGTGAAATAAATCTTTCATTTATATCAGAAGTTTATAAAAAAAAGACACAGAATTATAAATCAAATATTTTTTATTAATAAAAAATAAGTTCTATGTGCTTATGCAGATAATCATTATCTTTGTAAACATAAGAATTTAATCTGATTTTAATACCAAATATTTGATAATTATCGATTCAAATTCCAAAACTTCGCGTCGTGATTTTCTGCGACAGCTTTCCATTATTACAGCGGGAACCGCACTTTCTGCCTTTCCATTTCAAGCCGCATCGGCAAAGCGACCCAAGCCACGTAAAATTGCTCCCACCGACAAAGTGAATCTGGCTTGTATCGGCATAGGATTTCGTGCCGGTGAAATTATCAACGAGCTTTACAAAACCGGACATTGTAATATCGTGGCTTTGTGCGATGTGGATATGGGTGCAGCGCATACGCTTGAAATTATGAATAAGTTTCCGGATGTTCCTCGTTTCCACGATTTCAGACAAATGTTTGATAAAATGGCAGGGAAAATTGATGCTGTATCTGTAGGAACGCCTGATTTCAGTCATTTTCCCGCAAGCATGCTTGCTATGTCGCTTGGAAAACACGTATATGTAGAAAAACCTATGGCTCATACTTTCAACGAGGTAGAATTGATGATGAAAGCCGCCCGAAAGTATGGCGTTGTAACTCAAATGGGCAATCAGGGGCATTCCGAAGCCAATTATTTCCAGTTTAAAGCATGGAAAGATGCCGGAATTATAAAAGATGTAACAGCCATTACAGCTCATATGAACAATTCCCGACGCTGGCATAATTTCGATTCGAACATGAAAAACATGCCAGGTGCCGAACCAGTTCCTCCAACTTTGGATTGGGATACATGGCTTGGAACGGAGCAATTCCGCGATTACAACAAGGATTATGTAAATGGACAGTGGCGTTGCTGGTACGATTACGGCATGGGTGCCTTAGGCGATTGGGGTGCGCATATTCTCGATACGGCTCATCGCTTTCTGGAACTTGGTTTGCCAACAGAAATTAATATGCTGTACGCCAAAGGTCATAATAAATTCTTTTTTCCATATTCATCTACTATTCAGTTTAAATTTCCGGAGCGGAAAAACATGCCTGCCTGCGTTGTAACATGGTACGATGGACTTGATAATCTCCCTCTAGTGCCCGAAGGTTATGGAAACGTAGTTCTCGACCCGAACATTCCGCCTCCAAGCACAGGACAGATTATGCCCTCGAAACTAAATCCCGGAAAAATAATTTACGGTAAGGATTTAACTTTTAAAGGAGGTTCGCATGGCAGTACACTTTCGATTATTCCTGAGGAAAAAGCAAAGGAAATGGTATCGAAATTACCTGATGTTCCCAAGAGTACATCGAATCATTTTAAAAATTTCCTCTTAGCCTGCAAAGGACAGGAAGTTGCACGGTCGCCTTTCGAAGTGTCCGGTCCGCTCAGTCAGGTTTTCTGCCTTGGCGTGATTGCACAGCAGCTGAATGCCAAACTGAACTTCGATCCGAAATCGAAAAAGTTTACAAATAACGAATTAGCAAATCAACTTTTAATTGGGGCTGAGCCACGTGCCGAATGGAAGTATTTCTATAAACTGTAACACCTAACCATCTCCTTGAGGAGAGGGAAAAGAGAAGAAAAAATATGACAAATATTGACCGAAGGCAATTTTTAAAACAAATGGGACTTTTAGGCGGTGGTGTTTTGCTTGCCACAAGTCCATGGTTTTCTGCCTTTTCGGAACAAAAAAACACTCACGGACAGCTTGCCCGCATTGGTATAATTGGTCCGGGTTCGCGTGGACAGTTCCTTATGACTTTTCTTGCACAAAATCCAAAAGTGGATATTGTTGCTATTGCCGATATATATCAACCTTCAATCGAAGGTGCACTTGCAATAGCTCCAAAGGCAAAGGTTTATAAGGATTACCGTAAACTGCTTGAAGATAAAAATGTTGAAGCAGTGGTAATTGCAACCCCGCTTGATAAACATTATCAAATGGCTATGGATGCTTTTGATGCAGGAAAACATGTTTTTTGCGAAAAATCTATCGCCTATACGCTCGAAGAAACACACGAAGTTTTTCATCAATATGTAAAATCAGGAAAAGTTTTTTTTGTTGGTCAGCAACGACTTTTCGACCCGCGCTATATTCGCGCCATTGAGCTTGTTCATGAAGATAAATTTGGAGAAATAAGCGGATTTCGTACTTTCTGGCATCGTAATAACGACTGGCGTCGTCCCATTCCTTCGCCCGATTTGGACGAACATATCAACTGGCGGCTTTACAGGAAACACTCAAAAGGAATAATGACCGAACTCGCCTGCCATCAACTTCAGATTGGCACATGGGCTATGCGGCAGATTCCGGACAAGGTAATGGGACACGGCGCAATAACTTTCTGGAAAGAAAAGCGTGAAGTGTATGACAATGTGAGTTGTATTTACATGTTCGAAAATGGTGTAAAAATGAATTTCGACTCGGTGCTGTCGAGCAAATTCTACGGATTAGAGGAACAGATAATGTGCAATATTGGAACTGTGGAGCTTGAAAAGGGCAAATATTATTTCGAGGAAATTCCTCCGGCGCCTGCATTTTTGCAATTAATAAACGACATGGAAAACGACATGTTTGGTTCATTGCCTTTTGCCGGAACAAGCTGGGTACCCGAAACAGCTGAAAGAAACAAAGGGCATTACCTGCTCGAACGCAAGCCCGAAGGAGATGGCACTTCATTGCTTTTAGAAGCTTTTGCCGAGGCGGTTATAACACAAAAACAACCTCCGCTTATCGCCGAGGAAGGATATTATGCAACACAGTTAAGTTTATTGGGACATCAGGCTATGGAAGAAGAGCGTATGGTGATTTTTCCCGATGAATTTAAACTTAATTATTTGAATCATAAAAGAAGCGCAGAAGTTTTGTAAGTAAGTTTGAAGAGTTTGTAAAGTTCATAAAGTTGAAAGCAAGAAATTATGAAATAAAAAAGTGATAGTAAAATTTCTTCATTTTACATTTTACATTTCTTCATTTTACATTCTTTACTCTTTATTCTTTATTCTAAAAAAATGAAAGACATTATAATACCCGCTAAACGCATTAAAATAGAACTTTTTTCATTAGCAATATGCTTTTTGATAGTATTTACTGCAAATGTTTATGCGGTGATTGCGTATAAATCACCGGTCATTGAAATTATAAGTTCGATACTTTATGTGCTGATTGGCGCGGTTGTACTTTATTTATTGTGGAGTTTAATACGGATTTTATTTCTTTTGCCGGTAAAAATTTTTCGTAAATCAAAAAAATAGTCCGAAATGCAATTTACCGGAAAAAAATTACCCGATGGACGAAACTATTTATACGCGTGGTTTAGCGCAATGTTTACCCGCATCGATTTGGTACTTATAAGTGTAATCAGCAGAAATGATTTAGAAGCTATTGCTCAGGTTATTGAAACTGAAATTCGCAGGATTGAATCTTATGCGAACAAATTTAATCCTGAAAGTGAATTGAGCCGAATAAACAGGCTTGCAGGTTCTCAGGAGGTGATTGTAACCGAGGAAATGATGCGGATTCTTGCCGAATGTGAGATGCTCAATAAAAGAACTCTTGGTTTTTTCGATATTTCGGCAGGTTCCGAAATTCACGGTTTAACTGTAAAATACCTTTTAAATACCGATAAATCAACCATTAAATTTGCTCACTCCGATGTAAAAATAGATTTATCGGGTTATATAAAAGGGTTTGCGCTACGTAATGTTTCCGAAATTCTAAATATCTCAAATATAACCGATGCACTAATAAATATTGGCAATAGTTCTGTTTTTGCTAAAGGTAATCATCCTTTTGGCGAAGGCTGGAAAATTCAGATTCCGGACGTTTTTACTGAGTGGATTTTATGTAATGAATGTCTGACTACATCGGGCAATAAGCCGCATACAAATTGGCCCATAGTAATGCCTGATTCAGGAATGCAGGGCACAAGAGATTTGCCGGTTTCAGTTATTACTGCTGATGGCGCCGAAGGTGAAGCTGTTGCTAAGGCTGTTTATCTGGCTTCGGAAAATGAAGTTAAAAAGATACTGGATGAATTTGACGCACGAGTGATTTGAATTTTAAGAAATTTTCCAATAAGATAATATGCCAATCGTAGTGAAACGAAGATTCCGCTTGCGGAATGTGTCAATAAGCCAATGTGCCAATATTTCAATTAAGCAAATGTCCTAATAAATTGTAAATCTGTAAATTGTAAATAATTCAGTGTGCCAGTAAATTATTAAACAATTGATTGCGAAATTTAGTAACTACTCAACACTTCAAGAAGTACTTCATTTTACGTTTTCAGGAGAATTGCTGAGTAAAAAAACAGTAATTTTCACAAATGAACTGCCAAATTTAAGCGCACAAATGTTGAGTGTTGCTCCAATACTCCCCTTCTTATTCCCCCTTTAGGGGGTTAGGGGGCTGGGGTTTGCGGGATGTTTAGTAACGAATAATCTTCTTTCAGAAACAAAATAATTTATATACATCAAATTTATAGAAAATGAAAACACGAAATTTTATCGCAACAATCCTGATGTTTGCCTCGCTTACGGCATTCTCACAGGAAAAATGGGAAATGCTTTTTAATGGTAAAAACCTGAAAGGCTGGAAAAAATTAAATGGAACCGCGGATTATATTGTAAAAGATGGTGCCATTGTTGGTATTTCCAAAATGAATACGCCCAACACATTTTTGGCAACCAACAAAATGTATGGCGATTTTATTCTTGAGTTGGAATTCAAAGTAGATAATGAGCTTAATTCAGGTATTCAGTTTCGCAGCAACAGCTTGAAAGAATATCAGGATGGACGTGTGCATGGTTATCAGTACGAAATCGATCCATCGCCACGTGCATGGACAGCAGGTATTTACGATGAAGCCCGCCGCGGATGGCTTTACACGCACGATAAAAATCCGCAGGCAAAAAAGGCGCTTAAAGTCAACGATTGGAACAAAGTGCGCATCGAAGCCATTGGAACAAGTTTACGTACCTGGCTCAACGATATTCCCAGCGCCAATGTGCTCGATGATGTAACTCCTTCGGGTTTCATTGCTCTTCAGGTACATTCAATAGGCAACGAAAAAATGGCAGGGAAAACCATTCAGTGGAAAAACATTCGTATTTGCACGCAAGATCTTGATAAAGTCCGCCGTCCGTATAACAGGGAAATTCCGCAGGTAAACAGCATTGCCAATACCATTTCCGACGAAGAAAAAGCTCAGGGATGGAAGTTGCTTTGGGATGGAAAAACTACTGAAGGATGGCGTGGCGCAAGACTTAAAACTTTCCCTGAAAAGGGTTGGGTAATTGAAAATGGCATACTAAAAGTGTTGAAAGCAAGCGGAGGCGAATCGACCAATGGCGGCGATATTGTAACTACAAAAAAGTATAAAAACTTCGAACTCAGCGTGGACTTTATGATTACCAAAGGAGCTAACAGTGGTATTAAATATTTTGTGGATACGGATTTGAACAAAGGTGAAGGTTCATCAATAGGTTGCGAATTTCAAATTCTCGATGATAACAATCATCCCGATGCAAAACTTGGCGTAAAAGGAAACCGTAAACTTGGTTCGCTTTACGACCTTATTCCTGCTCCCGACAATAAGCCTTTCCGTGGCGGATTTTTCAACAATGCCCGCATTGTGGTGAAAGACAGCAAAGTGGAACATTATCTGAACGATATCAAAATTGTGGAATACGAACGCGGTACGCAAATGTGGAGAGCTTTGGTAAATTACAGCAAATACAATGTTTGGCCCGGATTTGGCGAAGCTGCCGAAGGAAATATTCTTCTTCAGGATCATGGCGATGAAGTGTGGTTCAAAAACATCAAAATAAAGGAATTGTAGATTTTATTTGATAATTCCAATTGATAAATATCCCGAAACTGAACTTCTATAGTTTGGTTTCGGGATTTTATTCTTTTGTAAAAACTTTGTTTTTCTATCCGTTAAATTACTCTAACTCAAAAATGAAAATCAGAAAAAAATGCTGATATTTGCATTTTAACAAAATCAGTATAAATATTCTAAAAATACAAATAATGGAAGCAAATGACATTCGTACGCTTGAGCCAAAAGCGCTTTGGCAACATTTTTACAGCCTCACTCAGGTTCCACGTCCTTCAGGAAAAAAAGAGCCGATTGGCACATTTATCGAAAATTTCGGGAAATCGCTCGGACTTGAAACACTCCGCGATGAAATTGGAAACGTATTAATCCGCAAACCGGCAACTCCGGGCATGGAAAACCGCAAAGCAGTGGTGTTACAGGCACATATGGACATGGTTCCTCAAAAAAACAGTGGTGTTGCGCATAATTTTGAATCCGATCCCATTCAGGCCTACATCGATGGCGATTGGGTAACTGCTAAAGATACTACACTTGGTGCCGATAATGGAATTGGAATTGCCGCTGCCATGGCTGTACTCGAGTCGAAAGATTTGGTGCATCCTGCAATCGAAATGTTTATTACAGTTGATGAAGAAACAGGAATGCATGGAGCATTTGGCCTGCAACCAGGATTTCTGAAAGGTGATATTCTGATTAATATGGACTCAGAAGATGAAGGCGAGTTATATGTTGGTTGTGCCGGCGGATTGGATGCCAATATCACTTTTGCCTATCAGGAAGTTGAAGTTCCCGATGGTGATGTTGCTTTGAAAATTTCTCTCACCGGTTTAAAAGGCGGACACTCGGGTGTAGATATTCACCTTCAACGTGCCAACGCCAACAAACTGATGTTCCGTTTCCTTAAAGAAGCTGTAAAGGAATATGAAGCACGCCTTGCAAGTATCGAAGGTGGCAGTCTGCGCAATGCCATTCCGCGTGAAGCTTTCGCGGTAATAACTGTTCCGGCCGAAGGCGCTGATGATTTGATGGACTTTGCAGCAGAATGTGAAGATTTGTTTATTGAAGAATTTGCCGGTGTTGAGAACAATATCTCACTGAAAGTTACCGAAACCGAACTTCCTTCAGGATTAATTCCCGAAGAAATTCAGGATGATTTAATAAATGGCGTAACTGCATGTTTCAATGGAGTTTACAGAGTTTTACCTGAATTGCCATCTGTTGTAGAAACTTCAAATAATCTTGCCATCATAAAATCAAACGGAAAAACAATTGAGCTGAAATCGCTTTTACGCAGTTCTGTTGATTCGCGTAAAGAAGAACTGGCATCAGTTATTGAAAGTAATTTTGCTTTAGCAGGGGCAAAAGTAGAATTCACAGGAGGTTATCCGGGCTGGAAACCAAATCTTGATTCACCAATTTTGAAAGAAATGACAAAAGTGTATGAAGATAAATACGGTAAAACACCTAAAGTAATGATTATTCATGCAGGACTTGAATGTGGAATTCTCGGAACTCATTACCCGAATATGGATATGATTTCGTTTGGTCCAACTATTCGTTATCCGCACTCACCCGACGAAAAAGTGAACATTGCAACCGTGAAAATGTTCTGGGATTATTTGGTGGAAACATTAGCGAATATACCGGTTAAATAAATTATTCAGCGTTTCGTGTTTCGTGTACCCTGTTATTAGTTAACAAAATATCAACACGAAACGCGAAACACAAAATGCAAAATATGCTCAAACTACTTTTCTCCTGCTTGTTTGCAGGTCTTTCTTTGTCGATTTTTGGAGCAGTAAAAGACACTACTGCCGTTGATACTTTTATTTTCAAAACTATTAAGGAAAATAAAATTACGCCTGTTAAAAATCAGGCGAGTACCGGAACATGCTGGAGTTTTTCTGCTCTGGGTTTTCTGGAATCAGAACTATTGCGAATGGGAAAGCCGGAGGTGGACTTATCAGAAATGTTTGTGGTACATCACTCCTACTCCGATAAAGCCGATAATTACGTTCGCAGACATGCTACAGCAAACTTTGCCGAAGGCGGTTCGTTTCACGATGTGATGTATGTAATAAAAAATTACGGAATTGTTCCCGATTCGCTCATGGCAGGTTACAATTATGGTGAAGAAAAGCACCGTCATGGCGAATTGGATGCTCTTACAAAAGCCTATGTCGATGTAATAGTTTCAAACCCAAACCGTAAAATTTCTACTGCCTGGAAAGCTGGTTTCGATGGAATTTTGGATGCTTATCTGGGAAAAACAACTGCGGAATTTACGCTGAAAGGTAAAAAATATACACCACAAAGTTATGCGCAATCGCTTGGCATTAATCCCGACGATTATATTTCGCTGACATCTTTCACTCATCATCCATTTTACAGTTTATTCGCTATCGAAATTCCCGATAACTGGCGTAATGAATTATCGTATAATCTGCCTTTAGATGAATTAAAACGCGTAATAGACAATGCTGTGAACAGTGGATTTTGCATTGCATGGGGTTCCGATGTAAGCGAAAAAGGATTCACCAGAAATGGCATAGCTGTAAATCCGGAAGTAAAACTAACCAATTTACCCGGAACCGATCAGGCTAAATGGACGGGAATTTCTCAAAAAGAAATGGAAGATAAAATTTACAAGCTGAAAGGACCGCAACCCGAAGTAAAAGTTACTCAGGAAATTCGTCAGCGCGATTTTGACAACTACCAAACCACCGACGACCATGGAATGGTAATTTATGGAACTGCTACCGATCAGAATGGCGCAAAGTATTACTTAGTGAAAAACTCATGGGGAACCGACAGTCGCTACAAAGGAATCTGGTATGCCAGCGAATCGTTTGTAATGCACAAAACCATAAATATACTGGTTCATAAAGATGCCATACCAAAAGATATTTTGAAGAAGTTGAAATTCTGATTTCACTTATTTCTTAAGTTATCAACTTAAATTGATTTGAAGAGTTTTTTCAAAACACTTCCTGAATTAAAAAAAACTTTTTCCCCGCGAAGGAAAAAGTTTTTTATGATTTATTTCAGTTGGTTTGAAACATGCTTTTATCAAAAGTATTCATTTAGATTTCGGAGCTACTTCCCACTCATATTCTTTCAGCAAGTATC
Source organism: uncultured Paludibacter sp. (assembly GCA_964405245.1). Lineage (GTDB taxonomy): Bacteria > Bacteroidota > Bacteroidia > Bacteroidales > Paludibacteraceae > Paludibacter. The sequence goes on along the minus strand of CAYONE010000007.1, from coordinate 42,193 downwards.
TGTGATTTGCATTATTTTTGTCTCATAAACAAAATTCATTTACACTAAAAACAAATGCCTCAAACATATAACTTCAAATTACTTGCGGAGCAGGCTGCGAAATGCGAGCCTGAGTGGAAACGTTTTTTTGCCAAAAACAAAAAACGTTTAGAAAAAATGGACATCGAAATTCATGATTTACATGAGCAAATTTCGGAAAAAAACGATTGTTTGTCGTGTGGAAACTGCTGCAGAACTTTAGGTCCGCGTATCACCGACAAAGATGTGGAGCGTATGGCAAAACCTTTGCGCATGAAGCCTGCTGAAATCATTGTGAAGTATTTGAGAATTGATGAAGATGGCGATATGGTTTTTCGTTCGATGCCTTGTCCGTTTTTGGGCGACGATAATTATTGCGCCATTTACGAAAACCGACCGAAAGCTTGTCGCGAATACCCACACACCGACCGAAAACGTTTTTATCAGATTTATAATTTATCAATAAAAAATGCTTACACCTGCCCGATAGTATTTGAAGTGTTGGAGGAAATCAGGAGAACCCCTAACCCCTAAAGGGGAATTGAAGTTACATTTGTTTGAAATAATCTATTTTTAGTAATAGTTATTCAATTCAAATCATATTTCCCCTTTAGGGCCAAGTGGTCATTTTAGTTCCCCTTCAGGGGTTAGGAGTTCTTAAATATCTTTTTATTTAAAACTCCTGACTTGCTAAAGGTGAATTTTACTGTGAAGAATATGCTCAAAGCAATGCTTAGCATAGTTGAGGCAAGTATTGCCACCATTATCGCGATTTGATATTTAATGGCGACCAATGGCACCGAACCTCCAAGAATTTGCCCTGTCATCATGCCCGGAAGCGAAACGATTCCCATGGTTGCCATAGTTGCTATTGTTGGGTTAATTGCCGCTGTAAAACTTTTCTTCACAAAAGGCAGCACTGCTTCGTAGCGACTTGCACCACACGAAAGTTTGTAAAAATACAGCTGCTCTTCGCGATTGATGGATTTATAAAAGTCGCCCAACCCAACCACATTTGAACGCAGTGAGTTACCAAGCACCATTCCTCCAATCGCTATCATATAACGGGCATCAAGTATCATATCGAGCTGCACAATAAAGAAATTAAAGTAAAAAACCACGAAAATATTTGAAAGCAGCAGCGATAATATTATGGGCAAATAAAAGTTTTTCAATTTCAATCCGGAGTTATTTACCACCGATATCATGGCTGAAAATATCATCACCAAAAACCAAGAAAAGTTTATTAACGGATTATTCAGCTTAAAAAGAAATTCAAGAAAAAATCCTATTAAAATGAGTTGAATTACCATTCGCACAGTTGAAACCAATAAATTCTGTGTAATGCCAAGTTTTAAATATGCTCCAATAAATACCGGAACAAGCAGTAAAACGGCACACATTACCAACGAAAACCACGATAAATCAACTGCCTCATTCATTTTCGTTAAATTTTAAAATTCGGACATTGGTATTTTCGGGCAAATAATCATCGTGCGATATGTAGAGAACGGTAAAATTCGAATTGGCAAGAAAAAAATCAAGCACTTTTCTTTTGAGTTTTTGATCGAGAGCGGAAGTTATTTCATCGAGAAAAAATATTTTTCTTTGAAGCAATAATGCATTGATAATAGCCACACGCTGTTTTTCGCCACCCGAAAGTTCTTCAATGTTTTTGACGAGAATATCTTTTGGAAGTTCAAAAAAAATCAGAAGATTACTTATTTCGCTTTCAGCCTCTTTCTTTTGATGTACATTGGATTTATAACTCAGCGTTTCGTCAAAAAGTGATTGAACTATTCCATGCCCGATATTCATATCCTGACTTACATAAGCAACATGCTTGCGAAGATTCCAAACTTCAGTTTCGTTCAGTTCAGTATCATTAAAGTAAATTTTGCCTTTGTCGGGAGAGTCGAAACCTAATAAAAGTTTAAAAAGTGTAGTTTTTCCAATGCCGGAACGGCCTGATATATTGATTTTATCGCCCTCGGCAATATCGAAAGAAAAATTTTTCAAAACAAATTTTTCCGAAAATTGCTTGGTGATATTTTCGATACGGAAAATCATTCGGTTACAATTTTTTCAAAATCGCTCCAAAACGATGGATACGATTTACTTACTACCTGTGGATCTTCAATGCTTATCAGAGTTTTTAAAGCTGCCGGTGCAAAAGCCATTGCCATGCGGTGGTCTTCATAAGTTTTTATACTGATAACTGAATCCGGTGTGCATTTTTCACTTTCCCAAGCCAATTCGCTATCACACGGTTCAAAAAGTACAAAACCCAGCTTTTTTAATTCGTTGATAAGAGCGGCAATACGGTCGGTTTCTTTAATTTTCAGACTCTGAACGCCTTTAAAGTGAAAAGGTATATTGTTCAGGCAACAGGTTACAGCAAAAGTTTGCGCCATATCGGGCTGGTTTACAAAATCATATTCAAATTTTTCGGTATAAATCCCTGTTGAAGTTAAGATTACGCCATCTGAAACAAATTCAGTAGCAACGCCCAATTGCTTGAAAAGTTCCGCAATTTTACTGTCGCCCTGCGAACTGTTTAGATATAATCCTTTCAGAAATAATTTCCCATTTCCTACAACCGACAATACCTCGTACCAATACGAAGCTGCCGACCAATCTGATTCAACTTTATACTCTATAGGTTTGTAATGTTGCGGTCTTATGTCAATTTCGTTATTTATAAAAGTTACATTTACTCCGAATTCATGCATCATGCGCATAGTCATTTCAATGTACGGAACAGAAATAACGTTTCCTTCCAATTTAATTTTCAATCCATTCACCATGTACGGCGCTATCATCATCAATGAAGAAATATACTGACTGCTCACTCCACCATTCAACGAAATTTCGCCGCCCATCATGGCGCTTCCGTAAATTTTCAATGGAGGATAACCTTCTTTTTCGATATATTCAATCTTTGCTCCCAAACTATTCAATGCATCCACCAATAATTTTATGGGGCGATTTTTCATACGTTCGCTACCTGTAATTATCCATTCGCCCACAGTTTTTGAAAGAAAAGCGGTAAGAAAACGCATGGCAGTTCCGGCAGCGCCAATATCGAAAGTAGTATCGTTTGAATTCAGCGCTTTTACAGTTACACGTGTATCATCGCAATCCGACAGATTTTGAATGTCGTAGGAACTGTAAGCCAACGCGCTAAGAATTAAAGCACGATTGCTGATACTTTTGGAACTCGGAAGATTAATTTCAAGATTAACGGTGCTTGTTGGTTTGTATAGTTTCTTTGAATTCATTTAATTTTCAACATTGGTTTTTGTTCATCCTATATTGATATATGTAATTTATAATGAGACTAATAGAATTGTGTCTGCACTGCGGACGCAATTGGAAACTTACTTATTGATTTTATATTTTTTACACCGCCAACTCATAAATCTTTCTTGCATCTTCCTCTGTAAGTTTTACATAAAATCCTATGGTTTTATCGCCCATATTTAAAACTTTCAGTAATTGCGGAATATCTTGGGCTTTTGCGCCAAGTTCTGAAAAACGAATGGGCATACCTATCGAAGTAAGAAATTGTTCGTAACGTTCAATGCCTTTTTTAGCGGTAATTTCCGGATTTTGGAAATCCATTTCCACTCCCCAAACTCTTACGGCAAACTGCGCAAAACGCATAATATCGTGCTGCATAACATATTTCATCCAAGCCGGAAACATTACTGCCAATCCTGCGCCGTGAGCCACATCGTAAAGCGATGATAATTCGTGCTCCATTTGGTGGGTTGCCCAATCCTGTTCGCGACCTACACCGCAAATATCATTGTGAGCCACCATTCCTGCCCACATAAGGTTGGCACGGGCTTCGTAATCGTTGGGATTTGCAAGCGCTTTTGGTGTTTCGTTTATAATGCTAAGCATTATTGCTTCGCATATTCGGTCAGTAATTTCCACATCTTTTGTATTGGTGAAATAACGTTCCATCACGTGCGCCAACATATCGGTAGCGCCACAAGCAGTTTGATAAGCCGGCAAGGAACATGTTAGTTCAGGATTCAGAATTGAAAATACAGGACGTAAAATATCGCTGTTAGCGCCACGTTTCAGCATTCCATTTTCGTGTGTAATTACCGATGCTGTCGAACCTTCGCTTCCTGCTGCGGTTAGTGTTAAAACTGTACCGACAGGTAGTGCTTTTTCAACCTTTTTTCCTGAATAGAAATCCCAGAAATCGCCATCGTAAACTGCTCCTAATGCAATTGCTTTTGCCGAGTCGATTACGCTACCACCACCAACGGCAAGCACGAAATCGATATTTTCTTTTTTGCAAAGTTCAATTCCTTCATACACCAAACGACTGCGCGGATTTGGAACTACGCCACCAAGTTCCGAAAAATTGATACCTTCAGCGGATAATGATTTTTTCACTCTGTCGAGTAAACCCGATTTAATCACAGAACCACTACCAAAGTGAACCAAAACATTTTTTCCTCCGAATTTCTTTACAAGTTTTCCGGCTTCATTTTCACGCTCTTTGCCAAAAACAAAATATGTTGGGCTATAAAAATTGAAATTATTCATAATTATTTTATTGTCTTACTTTTAGTTTTAATAAATATATAAAAATCTTTATCGTGTTTTTGATAAACAACAACTTTATCGTAAAAGTTTATATTTTTACAAATGCCTTTTAATGTTGATACTGCAAGTTCTTTATAACATTATCGCCAAGTTCGGTTTTTATCTGAATATGCTTTATAACTTCGGTTACAAATGGATTACTCTCGAAACTTCCGCGAACCGATTCAAAATCGCGATGTTTTTGTTCATCATCGCCATCAACGCCAAATCCGGTTTTCGAGTTAAGGTCAAATTCTTTACGTGCATCGTTATAAAGCAAATTGTCGAGCTTTACTACAGAGGTTTTCCATTTTTCCACAGTTTCAATTATATCTTCAAATGTTACTTCATCTATAGACTTATTCCAGACTTCTTCAAGTTTTTCTTTTGCCCATGTCCATTCATAGGAATAGTAATTACTATGCATTTCCCATAGCGATTTTTGAATATCCGCAAGACTACAATTATTTTCTTCTATGCAGGTTAACAGATTTTCGATGGCATTTTTTGGCAAAATGAGACCTGATAAGTCAATCCATTCTCCTGAACCAATTTTATTGTCGGGTTGTAAGCGACTACGGAGTTCATCAATATTATTATATACTTTATCGCCTAATCTGCTGATAAGGGAGTTCCCTAAAAATTTATTGATAGCTAATGTATAAAGTTCAATTCCATTACGCACCGATGAGTTTTTAATACTGCAATTTTGCCAGGCATAAACTTCTGTGGTTTCACCGGCAATTTTTTGCAGATTACGTAAAACATTCACACCTTTCATCATTTTACTGATGGTATATGGACTCAATAAATTGAAGTTTATAGGGTCGAGCTTTACGCTGTCTTTGCGGTTATCGCGTTTGGGCCATTTTTGAGCATCGCGAATTGTTCCTACACTTCGTAAATTTACACCCGGAACCAAAAAACTGTCGGTAGCATTTTCAATCAGGTACGAAAATGGCAAATCCGAAGTATCTGAATGTTTGTAATGACGCCCCATAACCAATGTGAAAGCGCCGATTTTTGCAGGCCAAAGCAGGTACGAATCGCTGGTAGTTTTTGATCCTCGCTCACAAATTCCCTGATGTATCGGACCAAGTTTGTACATGTGATTACTTTGGTTCGAGCCGCTTCCGGCATTCAAGAAAGAAAACATTCCTGCAATAAGCAATGTAGATTTATGGTGCGAAACAGTATATGGTCCGGCAAAAATTGCTGTTGCTTCACCGTGCATCCCCTGGCAATTGGAGAAAAACAACGAATCAAGCGCAGAATAATGTTTGCCTAAAATACATCCCTGTCCGATAAAACATTTTGAAATTAAAGTTGAATCAGTAACCGAAACGCCTGAACTTAGAATAAAATCATTGCATTTTACACCAGAACCAATTATCACAGGAGCCTCGGCATTGCTGTTCACTGAGCCGTTTTCAAGTAATGACGCTCCATCAATTTGCGCATTACTCCCGATTCGAACATTCCGAATGCTTCCGCAATTGGCAATATGCACATTTTTCCCAATATATCCTTTTGATGATTTTTGTTCGAGCGCGTAATTGTCAATCATCTGCTGTAAATTATATATCAATCCCGGACGATGTCTGTATAAAGTGAGGATATAAGCTAAGGGCGCAGAAAGCCAATCGAAAATCGGAATTTCGCGACCACCACCTTCGTTCATTACAGGAACTCTTATACCATTACCAAACATCGATTCGCCATCAACAACTATAAGATTTACATTCTCAATATAAGTTTCGTCATCGATAGTATAGTTGGCTATATAATTGTGAATTTTATCGATAAAAACATCGTTGCCAATAGTACAGTTATGAATAGTGGAATTAAAAATACCGGCATGTTTTTTTAGTCCGCCTGCAAGTTCGAAAAGTTTGTTGAACGATCCGATTTCAACATTTCCGGAGAAATGAACATTGGCGACAAACGATGGATTAAAATTTTCGACAACTTTTACGTTTTCCCAATTTTCTGCGGTACACCCATAAACTGTAAGAGTTGCAATTTCTTTATCGGATAAACTTCGGTATGTGTTCATTTGAAGTAATATTAAGTTTATTTTTAAGTATAAATCAGATTTGAAGTATTAAAAATGTGTGGACAAAACCTAAATCGCTACTCTATTGATGTTAATAGATTTTAGTACACAGTTTGTTCATTTTTTTTTATTCTGGATTTTCAGCCTCATTGTTGATGTTGTCATATTTTTGATAAAGAAAATCGTTGTATGGATAACGTTCAATATGTATTTCCTTTACTTTATCGTAAACTTTGGTTTTGAGTTCATCAATATTCTGTTTTTCTTTGGCTGAAATAAATATACAGGAATAATTAAGATTTGCCATCCATGTTTTTTGCAATTCGTCAAGCGAAATATTCTCACGTTTTATTGGTGTAAGGTCAAATTCGTCTTTATGTACGTGCGAAAAAGCATCTATTTTATTAAAAATCAGAATTTCAGGTTTTTGATTGTGTTCAATTTCTCTCAAAGTTTGATTTACAACATCTATGTGTTCTTCAAAATTTGGATGTGAAATATCCACTACATGTAAAAGCAAATCGGCTTCGCGTACTTCATCAAGTGTGGATTTGAATGACTCAACCAAATGATGCGGTAACTTGCGGATAAAACCAACAGTATCGCATAAAAGAAACGGAAGATTATCGATAATTACTTTTCTGACAGTAGTATCCAGCGTAGCGAAAAGTTTGTTTTCGGCAAAAACATCGGATTTGCTCAATAGGTTCATCAAAGTTGATTTTCCTGTATTTGTATAACCAACCAATGCTACCCGAACCATTTTCCCGCGATTTTTCCGCTGTGTTGACATTTGTTTGTCAATATCTTTCAGATTTTGTTTCAATAGAGAAATCTTGTTCAGAATGATTCTACGGTCGGTTTCGATTTGGGTTTCGCCAGGTCCGCGCATACCAATGCCTCCACGTTGCCTTTCGAGGTGAGTCCATAATCGTGTAAGTCTTGGCAGCATATATTGCAACTGCGCAAGTTCAACCTGCGTTTTAGCGTTGGCGGTTTGTGCTCGTTTTGCAAAAATATCAAGAATTAGATTCGTACGATCAAGGATTAGTACTTTTAATTCAGACTCAATATGTTTCAGTTGTTTGGGAGTAAGTTCATCATCGAAAATAACTATGCCAATATCGTTTACTTCGACATATTCTCTGATTTCAGCAAGTTTTCCCGGACCCACAAAAGTTTTCGGATGCGGATAATCAATTTTCTGAAAATAGAATTTTTCGGGGCTTGCTCCGGCAGTGTCTGCCAAAAAAGCCAGTTCATCAAGATATTCACGGGCTTTTTCTTCGTTTTGCTGCTGGGTTATCAGTCCTACAAGAACTGCTTTTTCTCTGTAAATTTCTGTTCGCATTAATATTATTATAAAAAAACCGTTTGGCGAAACCCAAACGGTTTTAAAATTTTTTTATCCGACTGACCGTTGGTACAATCGTTTACTTTAATAATCAATATAAAAATTGAAGTTTACTGTAGTCTGAAGTTTACAGGCAGTGTATATTTCACACGTACCGATTTGCCACGTTGTTTACCCGGAGCCCAGTTTGGCATAGCTTTGATAACTCTGATTGCTTCCTTATCCAAACTTGGGTCAACACTACGTACAACTTCTACGTCAACAATTGAACCATCGCGGTTAACCACAAACTGACAAATTACACGACCTTGTATTCCGTTTTCCTGAGCAATTACAGGATACTTGATATTGTCGTTCAAAAATTTGAAAAGTGCGGCATCGCCACCGGGAAATGAAGGCATGGTTTCTACAACCTGAAATACTACATTTTCGTCTTCTTCAATAACGCCTGTACCAATTGTAGTTGCAGGAGGTGTCATGTCAACAGCTTTGTTTTTGTCATCCTCGGTATTGATTTCAACTTCAGCTACCTGAACATCATTTTCTACTACATTAAGAATTTCAACAATTTCCGGAGCGGGAGGAGGTGGAGGAGGAGGAAGTTCCTGTGCTGTCTGAATAATTTCAATTTCTTCTTCAACCAATTGAGATGTAATATCTCCTTCGTAAACTGTAACTTCCGATTTTGTCCACTCTAAACCAATGTAAAACAACGACAAAACCATAACTAAACCCATAAGAAGATACATGAATTTCTTATCTTCTAAAGTAGCATTGGGTGATTTCTTTGAGTTCATAAATTTATATATGTATTTGTTTGATTTCGATAGTACAAATGTACTATATTTTTTTAAAATGTATATTTTTGAGTTCAATTTTTTTTCAAACTTTGTGTTTTTCGCTTTTTTTTGTTGTTTTTATTCATTTCAAATATCAAATTGAGGTTTTTTGCGTTTATTGGTTTTTAAGAGATTGATTCTGTATGTTATTAAAAAATGATGTATCTTTGAAAACTGTTTTTAATCTTATGTGTAAATATTGTAACGTTTTGAAATATAACTCAACATTAATGCCAAAAGTATTTTCACTGCTTGTTTTTGTTGTTTTCTTTAACTTTTTTAGCTATTCACAAGCAGGTAAAGGCGTTTATCAGTTTCTCGATTTGCCGGTTTCTTCCCGTTTGGCCGCCCTCGGCGCTGCCAATGTTTCGGTTAACGACAACGATATTAATTTTGCTTTCCAAAATCCGTCATTACTTACTGCTGAAACAAACAACCTTCTTGGACTAAATATGGCTAATTATTTGGCTGATATAAAATTCGGTTCGGCTGTTTATGGTCGTAATTTCGGAAAAAACTATTTTGCCGCGGGAATTCAGTATGTGGATTACGGCACTTTCAGATATGCCGATGAAATTAATACTATGCCTGAAGTTAATACATATTTCACTGCAAAGGATATGGCTATCAATATAGTTTATGCCCGTCCTATAACAGATAAATTTTCGGTTGGCGGAACTTTTAAACCTGTTTATTCGGCTTACGAACGCTATTCAAGCATAGGTCTGGCTGTAGATTTGGGTGCGAGCTATAAACTTCCCGAACATTATTTTTCAGCCGGATTAGTGCTAAAGAATATTGGTACACAGCTTAAAGGGTATTATTCAGATGAAGAAGGTCAACATTACGAACCGCTTCCTTTTAATATTATGTTAGGTATTACAAAAAAACTGAATCATGCACCGTTCAGGTTTTCATTAAATCTGCATAATCTGCAAAAATGGGATTTAAATTATTTAAACCTGAATAATACCACCAATGCCGAAATTAAATTTATCGATATGGCTTTTCGCCATGTTGTGATAGGAGTTGAGTTTCTTCCAAGTAAAAACTTTTATATTGCAGCGTCCTACAATCATCGCCGAGGTCAGGAAATGAAAATGCCCGGATTTAAGAGTATGGCAGGTTTTTCGTTTGGTGGAGGAATTAAATTGTATAAATTTCAGGTCGGTTTTGGCATGAGTCAGTTCCAGGTTGGTAATTATGCATATCAATTTTCTATATCTACTGCATTAAGCGAATTCAGGTTATAGAGTTGAAAAGTTTGAAAAGTTTGAAAGTTTGAAAGTTTGCAAAGTTGAAAGTAAGAAACCCGAAGTATCGGGAGAGAAAGTAAGAAATTAAAAAGTGCGAGTTAAATTCTACATTTTACTTTCGTAATTCGTAACTTGTAACTTGTAAAAGTCTTTGTTCATCATTCTTTATTCCTTGTTCTTAAAAAAAAAAATGAAAAAAATAATAGTTGCTATTGATGGATATTCATCATGCGGAAAAAGTACAATGGCAAAAACGCTTGCACGCGAAACGGGTTATATTTATGTTGATACCGGAGCAATGTATCGCGCGGTGTCGCTATTCTGCATTCGTAATGGTTGGCTTACCGATGCAAATATTGATGAAGTGCAACTTGAAAAACATATAGCCGACATCAACCTTTCATTTAAAACCAATGCTGATGGGAAAACAGAAATATTTCTGAATAATGAAAATGTTGAGTCTGAAATACGCACACTTGAGGTAGCAAACGGAGCCAGCCGGGTGAGTGCGCTTGGTTTTGTGCGGAAAGAACTTGTACGGCAACAACAGCTAATGGGTATTCAAAAAGGTATTGTAATGGATGGAAGAGATATTGGCACTGTGGTTTTTCCGAAAGCTGAACTTAAAATATTCCTTACTGCCAAACCTGAAATCAGAGCTCAACGTCGTATGGACGAAATGCTAGCTAAAGGTGAAACAGTAAACTTTGATGATGTAATTAAAAATATTGCCGAACGTGATTTTCGAGATGAAAATCGCGCAGAAAGTCCGCTTCGTAAAGCTGCAGATGCAATTGAAATTGATAATTCCGAACTAACTCCGGTGCAACAACAGGAAATACTGCGAACATTATTTGCTCAAAAAACGTTAGACTGATTCAAAATTTATCAAACAAATTTTTTGTATCAGTTTAAAATATAAAACAAAAATGGGAGTTGAAATCGATAATAAATCGGGTTTTTGTTTCGGTGTGGTTAAAGCGATTAAAAAAGCCGAGGATGAACTTGCAAATGGCGGAACACTTTATTGCCTTGGCGATATAGTACATAACGAGGAAGAAGTAGGCCGACTTGAGAAAATGGGTCTTAAAACCATTGATTATGAACAATTTGGACAATTGCATAATGCCAAAGTATTGCTCCGCGCTCACGGCGAACCTCCACGCACTTACGAAATTGCCCGCGAAAACAATATCACACTTATTGATGCTTCTTGTCCTGTAGTATTGAAACTTCAATCGCGAATAAGAGATGCTTATGAAAGCTCTGATGACGAAACGCAGATTTTGATTTACGGTAAAAACGGTCACGCAGAAGTAAACGGACTGAAAGGTCAAACTCAGAACAATGCCATAGTAATTGAAAACGAAAGTCAGCTTGAGAAAGTTGACTTCAATAAAAAAATCAAATTATTTTCGCAAACTACAAAATCCCTCGAAGGTTTTAATAATTTGGTAAAAACAATTTCAGAAAAAGTCCCGGACAGCAATCAATTTGAATATTCTGATACAATTTGCAGACAAGTTGCTAACAGAATCCCGAATATTACTACCTTTGCACAGCAAAATGATATTTTAATTTTTGTTAGCGGCAAAAAAAGTTCTAATGGGAAAGTTTTGTTCGAACATGCAAAATCGATTAATCCGGAATCATATATGATTTTTTCAATCGATGATGTAAAGGAACTCAAACTTGACCTCACAAAGAAAATTGGAATTTGTGGAGCTACATCTACGCCACGCTGGCTTATGGAAGAGGTAGCTGAGCAAATAGAAAAAATGAAATCAACTTCTGTGATATAAAAAGTTTTCTTGCCGCATTTAATTTATCATTCTACTTTTTTTATTTTTTTACTATCCGTGGAACAATTTTTATTCAATATTATATGAAACGAGCATGACAAAATTTAATCTATTTTGACCGATATGGGCATGATTAAATTTTGTTTTGTGAGTTCCATCTGACAAATAAAAAATAAATTATAAACAGATGAAATACGAAATTAAATGTATCGGCATACTTACATCAGGAGGTGATGCGCCGGGCATGAACGCTGCAATACGCGCAGTAACGCGTGCTGCCATTTTTAATGGTATGAAAGTAAAAGCAATTTACAGAGGCTACAAAGGTTTGATTACTGGGGAAATTAAAGAATTTCAAACACAAAATGTCAGCAATATTATACAACAGGGTGGAACCATACTTAAAAGCGCCCGTTGTCAGGAGTTTCGTACTGCTGAGGGCAGGCAACTTGCTTATGAAAACATGGTGAAAGAAGAAATCGATGCGCTTGTAGTAATTGGTGGAGATGGTACTTTAACCGGAGCAAGAATTTTTGCGCAGGAATACAATGTGCCAATAGTAGGTCTACCAGGCACCATTGACAATGATCTTTTCGGTACGGACTCAACTATTGGTTATGATACTGCGCTCAATACAATCATTGATGCTGTTGACAAAATCAGAGATACCGCTACTTCTCACGAACGTTTGTTTTTTATTGAGGTGATGGGACGCGATGCCGGTTTTCTCGCTCTTAACAGTGCTTTGGCTTCAGGTGCCGAAGCAGCAATTATTCCCGAACGCGAAACCAAGGTCGATCAACTCGATGAATTAATCAGAAACGGATTCAGAAAATCGAAAAACAGCAGTATTGTAATTGTTGCCGAAAGTGAAATTACAGGTGGAGCCAATGGTCTTGCCGAACGTATGCACAACGAACATCCCGAATACGATGTTCGCGTTACAATTCTTGGTCATATTCAGCGTGGTGGTTCACCCACAGCTTATGACAGAATTTTAGCAAGCAGAATGGGTGTTGCAGCAATCGATGCACTGAATGACGAACAACGAAACATTATGATTGGTATAGTAAACAACGAAATTGTGCATGTGCCATTTACAAAAGCGATTAAAGATGATAAACCTGTAAATGAGCAATTGCTCGGAGTAGTTCAGATTTTATCGATATAAAAAAATTTTACGAAATTAAAAAAAACTGCAAAAAATAGATTTTGCAGTTTTTTCTTTTGGTAACTACCAAGCACTTTAATAAGTACTTCATTTGGCGTTTTAATGAAAATCACTAAGTATAAAAATGCAATTTTTACAAAATAATAGCTGAAATTTAACGCACAAATGATAATTGCGCTGAAACTCCCCTTCATTTCTCCCCCTTAAGTGGGTTTGGGGGCTTAGTTTTTTTCTTTTTTATTTTATCGTAACCATTGTAGCTCCAAAACCGTATTCACGAAACGAAGCATCCTGAAAGTAATAATTTTTATATCGGGTTTTCAGCAGTTTTTCTATTTCTTTACGCAACACTCCTTCGCCTTTACCGTGAATAAATACTATTCTCTGCCCCTTTTTGTTTTTATATTCCGCAAGGATATTGTTAAACTTATCAAGCTGAAGTTGGAGCATATCGGCATTGCTTAAGCCGGAAGTCGTATCAACTAATTCGTTAATATGCAGGTCGATTTCCAATATTTCCGGTTTTTTCAAAGTAATGGACTGTTTTGCCTTATGCTTTTCGGGTTTCTCCTTCAAAAGCATCGCGCTTCTTATTTCGGTGGGCGATATTTCTTTTAATTTTGTTTTCTCAGTTTCCGAAACTATATCAATTAACATAGCATCTTCTTCAAAAAAATCATTTTCGGTAAAACTGTGAAGTTTGTAAAATTTCACAGGGTCAATTCTCAGTGTCGCATCAATTACGTTTTGAGGTTTGTAGCTTTTCTGCTGCTTGAAAGCAATTATTTGCACTCTAAATTCGGACCAGTCATTCAATTCTTCTTTGTTTATCAAACCTATTTCTTCTAAAATATTTGGTTCGATTAATCCTTGAGCAAAACTTACATTTTTAGATGTCTCTTTCTTCTTAATAATATTATAGTATAGATAATAATTACTATCGTTAACCAAATGCAAAGTGTATGCTGTAGTTTGTAGTTTTTTTATGTCCACCGGCACAAATGCCAAAATAACTTTTAAAACTTCGCCTTCGGATGTTTCAAAAATTTCAATTTCGGGCTTTTCAGGCCCTTCAATTGTTCTGTTTTGCGGAATTTTCGAAACAATCTCAGATTCTTCATTTTGAATTTTTGATGAAAAATCCTTTTTCGGAAAATTGGTGGTTTCATTTATTTGAGGAATTACCACACAATCGCGTGTCATTGTCGGGATTTCAAATCCATCAGCATCTTCAACATATACAAGATTATTTTTTTCGTCAACACGCGTAACAATGCCTCCGCCTGTCGCGTTCAGAAATCTTACCCTATCGCCTTTTTTTATCATATTTTTGTTTAATGAGTTTTTGTTTGCAGAAAACTGTTTGTAAGTAATAGTTTTTGTAAAACTATCAGCTTTCACTAATTTTGCACAAAAATACATCATTTATCTCAACACCCCCAAAAATTCATGAGTGGAATAAAAGCGCTGCATATCGACGAATTTAATTATCCTCTTCCCGACGAACAAATTGCCCGTTATCCATTGCTTGTGCGGGATTCTTCAAAATTACTGATTTATCAGAATGGAAAAATCTCGCAGGATATTTTTTCAGGAATCGCAGATTTTTTTCCCGAAAACGCTTTATTGATTTACAATAACACAAAAGTTATTCGTGCCCGATTGCTTTTCAGAAAAACAACCGGAGCGCAAATTGAAATTTTCTGCCTGGAGCCTGATGAACCATCTGAATACGCACTTTCGCTTGCATCGAATCAAGCCTGTGTTTGGAAATGCATGATAGGAAATCTAAAAAAATGGAAATCGGGCGAACTCACAAAAGAAATGGCTTTTGGTAACGCCAGTTTCAAACTCCATGCTGAAAAAATTCATACCAAAGGTAATACACATATAGTGCGGTTTAGTTGGGATAATTCAGAAATTACCTTTGCCGATATACTCGAAGAAGCCGGTGTTTTACCTATTCCGCCCTATTTACATCGCGAAACCGAAGAAAGCGACCTTATAAATTATCAGACTGTTTATTCAAAAATTAAAGGTTCGGTAGCTGCACCAACTGCAGGTTTGCATTTTACGCCTAACGTTTTCAAATCTCTTGAAAAAAAGAATATTTCTTTCGATGAAGTTACGCTGCATGTTGGTGCGGGAACGTTTCAGCCGGTAAAAACTTCAATAATAACCGACCACGAAATGCACACGGAAATGTTTTCGGTGCATCGCCAAACAATTGAGCGTATTTTAAAAGCTGATAAAAAAATTATTGCAGTAGGCACTACAACTGTTCGAACGCTCGAAAGTTTGTATTATATAGGTAAAAAACTGAACAATGACTCTGCTGACGAAGCTTTTAATGTTCGTCAATGGGAGCCATATACTGATACACCTGAAATTTCACTGCTACAGACATTGGAAAATATTTTAAATTTCATGAGTAAAAATAATTTGCAGGTTTTAAATGCCGGCACTCAAATAATGATAAAACCCGGATTTCATTTCCGCATAATTGACGGGATGATTACCAATTTCCATCTCCCCAAAAGTACTTTATTGTTGCTTGTATCAGCTTTTGTGGATGGTAAGTGGCGCGAAATTTACGATTATGCGCTGGCCAATAATTTCCGGTTTTTGAGTTATGGCGATAGTTCTCTGTTAATGAAATAATATGCGAATTGTAGTGAAACGATGATTCCGCTTTTCGGAATGTTTCAATTAGAAAATGTAAAATAAAGGAATGTAGAATTAAATTATTACTTTTAGCTTCATGAACTTCAAAAAGTGAAGCAGGCTTTACAACTTTATGAACTTTATGAACTTGATATCAGCAAACCCTTAAACTTTATAGCTCTTATCTTCTTTTTTTGTACTTTTGCACAACTTTTCAAAAATTATTCTCTGTCGATGGAAAAAATAATCATACTCGATTTTGGTTCACAAACCACTCAGTTAATTGGTCGCCGTTTGCGCGAGTTAAACGAATATTGCGAAATTCTTCCCTACAACAAATTTCCCGGACTTTCGGCCGATATTAAAGGTGTAATTCTTTCGGGCAGTCCGTTTTCTGTTTACGACCCAACGGGTTTTAAAATGGATTTAAATGAGTTTAAAGGCAAAGTTCCCGTATTGGGAATTTGTTACGGCGCTCAACTTATGGCTTATATCTCGGGTGGAAATGTAGAGCCTGCCGGAAGCAGGGAATACGGAAGAGCAAATCTTGAATTTATCGACAGTGAAGATAAATTATTCGATAATATTAATCCAGGTTCGCAAATATGGATGTCGCATGGCGATTCGATAACTCAGATTCCTGCGAATTTCAAAAAAGTAGCAAGTACTGCCGATGTTGAAAATGCTGCTTATAAAATTAAAGATGAACAATCATGGGGCGTTCAATTCCATCCTGAAGTGTTTCACACACTGGATGGAATGCAACTGCTGGAGAATTTTCTTACGATATGCGGTTGCAAAAGAGATTGGTCTCCCGCTTCGTTTATTGAAACTACCATACGTGAATTAAAAGAACAATTAGGCGACGATAAAGTAGTTCTCGGAATTTCGGGCGGAGTGGATTCGTCGGTTGCAGCTGTGTTACTCAACAAAGCAATAGGAAAAAACCTCACTTGTATTTTTGTTGACAATGGTTTGCTTCGGAAGAATGAGTTCGAAAACGTTTTGGCGGATTACGAACATTTGGGATTAAATGTAAAAGGAGTTAAAGCCAACGACTATTTTTACGGACTGTTGAACGGTGTAACCGATCCTGAAAAGAAACGTAAAATTATTGGTGCTGCTTTTATCGATGTATTCGACAAAGAAGCGCACAAAATTGAGGATGTGAAATGGTTGGCACAGGGAACGATTTATCCTGATATTATCGAATCACTTTCCATAACGGGAAAAACCATAAAATCGCATCATAATGTTGGCGGTTTGCCCGAAAAAATGCACTTGAAACTTTGTGAACCATTGCGTTTGCTTTTCAAGGACGAAGTTCGTAAAGTTGGCATTGAATTAGGCATGATGCATCATTTGATTAAACGTCATCCATTCCCGGGTCCCGGACTTGCAGTACGTATCCTGGGTGATATTACCCCTGAAAAAGTAAGAATTCTTCAGGATGCCGACGATATTTTTATTAAAGGTTTGCGTGAATGGAATCTTTACGATAAAGTATGGCAGGCTGGCGTTATTCTGCTGCCTATTCAGTCGGTAGGCGTTATGGGCGATGAACGCACTTACGAAAATGCGGTAGCCTTGCGCGCGGTTACCTCAACCGATGCCATGACTGCCGATTGGGCGCAGTTACCTTATGAGTTTCTTGCTAAAGTCTCAAACGAAATTATCAATAAGGTAAAAGGAGTAAACCGCGTGGTTTATGATATCAGCTCAAAACCACCCGCAACGATTGAATGGGAATAAGAAAGTTTCTACAGTTTGTAAAGTTCATAAAGTTTGAATGTTTGAAAGTTTGTAAAGCCTGCCTCTCTTTAGGGAGATTTGTAAAGTTGAAAGTAAGAAATTAAGAAAGGGATTGTTAAATTTCTTCATTCTTCATTCTTCATTCTACATTTTACATTTTACACTCTGTACTCGTAATTCGTAATTCTGTTGTTCTTTACTCTTTGTTCTTTGTTCTAATAAATGATTGATACTCACTCACACATATATTCCGAAGAATTCGATACCGACCGTACCGAAATGATTCAACGTGCAAAAGCGGCAGGAGTAAAACACATAATCCTTCCCAATGTCGATTGCAAATCGCTTCCGCGTATGCTGAATCTTGAAAGTGAGTATCCCGGATATTGCCATGCAGCCATTGGTTTGCATCCTACAAGTGTGAATGAAAATTTCGAGGCAGAGCTTAAAATAGTGGAAGATGAATTGAAAAGACGTTCATGGATTGCAATCGGTGAAATAGGCATTGACTTGTATTGGGATAAAACCTTTTATAAACAACAGGTTAAAGCATTTAATATACAAGTTGAATGGGCAATAAAATTCAATTTACCCGTTATTATACATATTCGCGATTCGTTTAACGAAACGTTGCAAGTTTTGGAACAATACCGGAATTCCGGATTAAAAGGTATATTTCACAGTTTCACAGGAACACTTGAGCTGGCTGAAAAATTGCTTGAATTCAATGGTTTTATGCTTGGAATAAATGGCGTTGTAACATTTAAGAATTCAGGCTTGTTTACAACATTAAAAAATGTAGCTTTAAACCGAATTGTTGTTGAGACTGATGCTCCTTATCTGACGCCGGTTCCTTTCAGAGGTAAACGTAACGAAAGTTCATTTATCAAACATGTAGCAATTAAATTGTCCGAAATTTATAACGTTACCTTCAATGATATAGAAAAACAAACAACGGAAAACGCACAAAAAATATTTGAATCAATAAGCAAAACTGACTAATTTTTCATTTTTGAATATAAATTTGTAAACCGATTTACAAAAACACAGAAATTTATTGCATTTCGTATTTTTTTTCTTAACTTCGCCCCCTAATAAGGAGAGGTGCTCGAGTGGTTGAAGAGGCACGCCTGGAAAGCGTGTATACGGTGTGGAATCGTATCGAGAGTTCGAATCTCTTCCTCTCCGCAATAAAATTTGAAAATAAAACAATCAGATAAACAAAATAAAAACAATAATTTTAAAATTTTAAAAACAAGAAAAATGAAAAAAGTATTTGCAATCTTATCAATTGTAGCAATCTTCAGCTTTGGAAGTACTTTAAAAGTAGTTGCTCAACAAGATTCTACTCAAACAGAACAAGCTGTGGTAACTGATTCAGCAGCAACCGATCAGGTACAAGTAACAGAAGAGCCCGCTGCAGAAGCTGAAGGCGGTGGCATGCACAAAGGTTTGAAACAAAAATTTATTGAAGGTGGCGCCGGCTGGATGGCTCCTATTGCTTTCTGTCTTATCGTTGGATTGGCTCTATGTATCGAACGTATTCTTTATTTAAGTCTTTCTTCAACAAACACCAAAAAACTTCTTTCGAATATTGACGAAGCTTGGGATAATGGTGGAGTTCAGGCTGCAATGGAAGTTTGTCGTAATACACGCGGTCCGGTTGCTTCAATTTTTTATCAGGGACTTTCTCGCTACGATGAAGGTATAGAAGTGGTTGAAAAATCAGTTGCTTCTTATGGAGGTGTTCAGTTAGGTCTGCTCGAAAAAAACCTCACTTGGATTTCTCTCTTCATTACTATTTCTCCTTCATTAGGATTTTTGGGTACTGTAATCGGTATGATTCAGGCATTCGATAAAATTCAGCAGGTAGGTGATATTTCGGCAACAGTTGTAGCAGGTGGTATGAAAGTAGCTCTTTTAACAACTGTATTCGGTCTTATCACAGCTATGATTCTACAGGTATTTTTCAATTACATTCTTACATTGATTGAAAGCATGACGAGTGACATGGAAGATTCTTCTATCTCTTTGCTTGATATTATTGTAAAACACGCTAAAAAATAATCAGATAAACAGAATTTAATATGTCAAAATTAATTGAAAGAATTTCCGGAGGAGCGGTACTCATCCTTGGTCTTGTATCAGTTGTACTAGTTGCATTGATATATTTCGGAGGTACGACTACACCGCTTACAGTCGGAGAAGAATCACTGGAAGTTCCAAAATTCACCGAAACCCTATTATATTGGACATACTTCCTGCTTTTCCTGACTTTAGCAATAACTGTAATATTAACATTGGTAGGATTCTTTAAAAAACTTGCATCAAGCCCTGTAGATGCACTCAAAAGTCTAATCCCAATTGCGTTATTCATTATAGTTTTCGTATTGGGATGGTTATGGGGTAGCGAAGAAAAAATATCGATCATTGGATATGAAGGCACTGAAAATGAAGGTGTTTGGGCACGTTTTTCCGATATGATAATTTTTGCTATGTATGCTCTTTTTGTAGCTTTGGGAGTTACAATTGCCGGCACAGCAATTTACAGAAAGTTAAAATAATTAATTCAACCGAGTAATTTTTTACTCTATCACAATATTAAAATATGGGAAAGAAAAGAAGTTCCGGCGAGATTAATTCAAGCTCAATGGCTGATATTGCGTTTCTACTCCTGATATTTTTCCTTGTTACTACATCGATGAGTACAAGTACCGGGTTGTCGAGAAGACTTCCTCCGCCGCTACCTCCAGATGTGGTTATTCCCCCTGTTGATGTAAACAAACGAAATTTATTCGTGGTAAAAATCAACAGTGAAAATAAACTGCTCGTTCAAAACACAGAAATGCTTTTGAGCGAATTGCGTGCAAAAACAAAGGAATTTATCAAGAATGATGCAAACGATCCGAATATGCCTGTAAGAACTCCGGTGAACATACCATTGCTTGGAGAAATGGAAATAACAAAAGATCACGTTATTTCACTTCAGAATGATGTTGACACACAATATCAGGCTTATTTAGATGTTCAAAACGAGTTGGTAGCTGCTTACAACGAATTGCGTAACGAACTTGCAAAGGAAAAATTCGGAAAGTTGTACAATG
The DNA here is from genome assembly GCA_964405245.1 of uncultured Paludibacter sp. Lineage (GTDB taxonomy): Bacteria > Bacteroidota > Bacteroidia > Bacteroidales > Paludibacteraceae > Paludibacter. The sequence continues at coordinate 21,569 of CAYONE010000007.1, read as the reverse complement.
ATCTGGATGAAGACAAAAAGAAAGCAATTCAGGCTGCGTATCCTCAAAAGATATCGGAAGCAGAACCTAAAAATTATGGAGGAGTAAAATAATGGCACAGATAAGAAAAGATAAAGAAAGAAAAACTCCGGCATTATCTACGTCATCATTACCTGACATTATATTTATGTTCCTGTTTTTCTTTATGGCTGTTACTACCATGAAGGAAGTAACATTTAAGGTAAGAGTTTCGTCTCCCAAAGCATCTGAAGCAGAAAAACTGGAAAATAAATCGCTTACAAGATATGTCTATGTTGGAAAACCAATGGAGGATTATAAAAAACTCTATGGTTCTGAAACTCGCATACAATTAAATGACCAATTTGCTGATGTGTCAGAATTACAACTATTTATAAATAACGAACGTAGCGCGATGAAGGAAGAAGACCAACCATTAATGGTGGTTTCAATTAAAGCCGATAAAGACACAAAAATGGGTATCGTAAATGATATTAAAAAAGAATTGCGAAATGCAAATGCCCTGAAAATTAATTATGCGGCATCGAAACGTGAAGCGGAAGAAAAATAAATTGATATTCCAAATTATTAAAAACCACGAACGCATGTTTGTGGTTTTTTTTATGTTATTTACAACGTTTTTTTGTAATTTTGCACCCCTGAATTAATAGTTAATCAGTTAATTCGTTGATTATTTAACACGTTCATCTATATACTTATTGGTGAAGATGGCGCTCTGATTTCCATCAATCTTACTATAAATCGTTATAAATTGAATATGACAAAATTTAAAGAATATTCCGGACTTAATCTTTCTGATGTAAATAAAGAAATTCTTGAACATTGGAAGAAATATGATGTTTTTCATAAAAGTATTGAAATCCGTGAAGGAAAACCATCTTTTGTATTTTATGAAGGTCCGCCTTCAGCGAATGGGATGCCGGGAATTCACCACGTGATGGCGCGAACCATAAAAGATATTTTCTGTCGTTACAAAACAATGCAGGGCTTTCAGGTAAAACGTAAAGCCGGATGGGACACTCATGGACTGCCTGTTGAACTTGGCGTAGAAAAATCGTTGGGAATAACTAAAGAAGATATTGGTAAAAAAATAAGTGTTGACGAGTATAATGCAGCCTGTCGGCATGATGTAATGAAATACACCCGCGAATGGGAAGACCTTACCACAAAAATGGGTTATTGGGTTGATATGAATGACCCATACATCACTTATGATAATCGATACATAGAAACATTGTGGTGGTTACTCAAACAGCTTTACAACAAAAACCTGCTTTATAAAGGCTATACAATTCAACCCTATTCTCCCGCTGCCGGCACCGGACTTTCAACGCATGAATTAAACCAACCGGGTTGCTACAGAGATGTAAAAGATACTACATGTGTGGCGCAGTTTTACCTCTCCCCAACCCTCACCATAGGAGAGGGAGAAGAGCGTAACACAAGCGATGTGCTAAAACATAAATTTGCGCTCATTTCCCCTCCTTCGGAGGGGCTAGGGGAGGTATATTTTCTCGCCTGGACTACCACTCCATGGACTTTACCTTCGAATACGGCTCTTTGTGTTGGACCGAATATTGATTATGTACTGTTGCAAACCACAAATCCATATACCAAACAAGCTTGCAAACTGATTCTCGCGGAAACTTTAGTGGGGCATGTTTTAGGAAAAAACGAATACGAAATTTTAGGAAGTTGTAAAGGCGCTAATCTTGCAGGTCTTGAATACGAACAGCTTATTCCATGGGTAAATCCGGGTAATGGCGCTTTTAAAGTTATCACAGGCGACTTTGTAACTACTGAAGATGGAACAGGGATTGTTCATATAGCGCCAACTTTTGGTGCAGACGATGATCGTGTGGCAAAACAAAATGGTGTTCCTCCATTGATGTTGATTGACAAAGATGGCAACCGTCAACCTATGGTTGACAGAAGCGGAAAGTTTTTTAATATCGAAGATTTGGATGCAAATTTTGTTGAAAGCAACGTAAATGTTGAAAAATACAAAGAATTTGCAGGACGATATGTAAAAAATGCATATGAAACTTCTCCAATTCCAACAAATACCGGAGATACTTCGGAAGTTACAACTTTAGATATTGATATTTGTGTAATGCTTAAACAGCAGGGATTAGCATATAAAATTGAAAAACACATACACAATTATCCTCATTGCTGGCGTACTGACAAACCGGTCCTTTATTATCCGCTTGATAGTTGGTTTATCCGCACTACTGCTTGTCGTGATGAAATGATAGAGCTTAACAATACTATTAACTGGAAACCTGCTTCAACGGGTACCGGTCGTTTCGGGAAATGGCTCGAAAATCTACAGGACTGGAATTTGAGCCGTAGCCGTTACTGGGGAACCCCTTTACCAATTTGGCGCACCGAAGATGGCATGGAGGAAATTTGTATCGGATCTGTAGAAGAATTAATGAGCGAAATTGAGAAATCAATTGTAGCCGGATTCATGACCGAAAACCCTTACAAAAACTTCAAAACAGGTGAATTTACTGCTGAAAACTACGATGTAAAAAATATTGATTTACATCGTCCGTATGTGGATGGAATTATTTTAGTTTCTGCATCGGGAAAGCCTATGAAGCGTGAACTTGATTTGATCGACGTTTGGTTCGATTCAGGAGCCATGCCGTTTGCACAAATGCATTATCCATTCTGTTCAGTGGATTTAGGGGGCTTCCCTGCCGATTTCATTTCTGAAGGAGTTGATCAAACCCGTGGTTGGTTCTTTACACTCCATGCTATTAGTACTATGTTAAAAGGCAGTGTTGCTTTCAAAAGTGTTATTTCCAACGGACTTGTATTAGACAAGAATGGCAATAAAATGTCGAAACGTTTGGGAAATGCAGTAGATCCGTTTTCGACAATCGAAAAATATGGTTCTGACCCCTTACGCTGGTACATGATGACAAATGCATCGCCATGGGATAATTTGAAGTTTGATATCGAAGGAATTGAAGAGGTTCGGCGCAAATTTTTCGGGACACTTTACAATACTTATTCGTTTTTTGCACTTTACGCTAATGTTGATAATTTTTCAAATGACGAAGCACAAATTCCGGTAGAAAAACGTCCTGAAATAGACCGATGGATACTTTCTTTACTCAATTCATTGATTAAAGATGTGCAGGAACATTATGAAAATTATGAACCTACGCGTGCAGGACGTGCCATTGCCGATTTTGTGGGCGAAAATCTGAGCAACTGGTATGTGCGATTGAATCGTAAACGTTACTGGGGTGGTGAATATAACGAAGATAAAATTGCGGCCTATCAAACGCTTTATACTTGTTTGGAGACTGTAGCAAAACTTATGGCTCCAATCTCACCATTCTTTGCCGATAAATTATATTTGGATTTAAATCACCTAATATCACCCAAAGAGGGAGAGAACACTCCCCCTTCAGGCTTCGACGTGAGCTCAGCCGAACGGGGTTGGGGGGCTGTTTCCGTTCATCTTGCCGATTTCCCTTCTTATGATGTATCTCTGATTGACACCAATCTGGAAGAATGTATGCAGTTGGCACAACAAATTACTTCGATGATTCTGGCGCTGCGCAAAAAAGCTGAAAAGAAAGTACGTCAACCATTGATGAAAGCTGTAGTACCGGCGCCAGATGAAAAGACTTTCACGCAGCTAAGCTATGTGGCTGATTTGGTAAAGACAGAAGTAAACATTAAAGAAATGGAAGTAATTTCTGCTGATGTTGAAATGGATAATTTAGTGAAGAAAATTAAACCAAATTTCAAAACTCTTGGCAAAAAATACGGTAAACAAATGAAGGAAATTGCCGTTGCATTTGGTTCTTTATCAAAGCATGAAATCAGTGAAATTGAACGCAATGGGTTGCTAATGTTGAAATTAGCATCTGGTGATGTAGAAATCACTACTGAAGATGCTGAAATCATCACCGAAGATATGCCGGGTTGGATGGTTGCCAACGAGGGACGTATAACTGTAGCACTTGATATAACTGTAAATGAAAATTTGTTACGTGAAGGTATTGCACGGGAATTGGTAAATCGTATTCAAAATATTCGTAAATCCAATGGCTACGAAATAACCGATAGAATATTGGTTGAAATTGAGAATACAATTGAGGTTGAAGATGCAGTGAAAGATTTTTCGGCTTACATTGCTTCGCAAACACTTGCTAACGAAGTAATTCTTAAAAAAGATATAAGTAATCCGGTGGAACTTGATTTCGATGATTATAAAGTATATATTTCAGTAAAAAAGATATAACACGGGCGATGTAATTAATGTAAAAATAATTGGCAAACTGGAACTTATTTAGTATTTTCGCAGTCAATTTATTAGCTGAATTAGTCTCCGTACACAAACATATAAATCAATTTCAAAAAATCATACTGCTATGTCAGAAAAAACAAGATACACAGATGCCGAGCTTGAGGAATTCAGACAAATAATTCTCGAAAAACTCGAAAAAGCTCAAAAAGACTATGAGTTGCTGCGGAACGGAATTAACAATCAGGATGGTAACGATGTGATGGACACTTCGCCAACCTTTAAAGTTCTCGAAGAAGGGGCCGTAACTTTATCAAAAGAAGAATCAGGAAGACTTGCACAGCGTCAAATGAAATTTATTCAGCATTTGCAGGCAGCATTGGTTCGAATTGAGAATAAAACTTATGGTATTTGCCGTGAAACCGGTAAACTTATCCCCAAAGAGAGGTTACGTGCTGTACCTCATGCTACTCTGAGTATCGAAGCTAAAAACGATAAAAACAGATAAAAGTATCATAAAGGTTCGGCAGTTGAGTAAAATTCTACTGCCGAATTTCTTTTTTTGATATTTCATTATTTGTAGAAAAAAGCTTAATCAATCAATATCTCGATTAATTTCACATTGTATTATATAATTGAAATTTAATTGGCATATTGGCACATTTTATTATTGGTACATTACTTATGTCTGTCTCTAAAAAATCTTTTTTACTGATTTTTGTAATATTATTATTCGATCAGGTTTCCAAAATTTATATTAAACTGAATTTTGAACATGGTCAGGCAGTTCACGTATTCAGCTGGTTTCAGATTTGTTTTGTCGAAAACAATGGAATGGCATTCGGAATGGAAATCATCAGCAAAGTGTTTCTTACAATATTCCGGATTATTGCTGTAGCAGGACTTGCATGGTACATTCACACCTTAATAAAAAAACACTATCGTACAGGTTTTATCCTTGCTGTTTCGTTATTGCTTGCAGGCGCTGCCGGAAATATCTTCGATTCACTTTTTTACGGAGTTCTTTTTAGTGATAGTTACGGTCAGGTTGCTACTTTTTTACCGCCCGATGGCGGATATGCCACATTTCTGCATGGGAAAGTAGTTGACATGCTTTATTTTCCGCTTATTAAAAACGAAATTGGCGAAACCCTGTTTTTCCGTCCGGTTTTCAACATTGCGGACTCGGCTATAACCATTTCAGTTGCGATTATTCTGATTTTCTTCCGAAAAGATTTAAATGAAAGTCTTGAATCAAAGAAAGATAAAAACACAGAAGTTCAAAGTTAGTTGGCTTTATGCAGCCTTAACTATCATTTTTTTGCTGCCGGTTTCGTGCAATCGCGCACCGGAAAATGTGCTGTCTCAACGTGAAATGATAGTTTTTCTTACCGAATTACATAAACTCGATGGCACTTTGACTACCAAAGGTCTTACTACCATAGACGACCGCGAAAATATTTACTACTATAATGCGCTGCTTGCAAAACACAAAATTTCGAAAGAGCAGTTCGATTCTTCGTTAGTGTGGTACACGCGACGTCCCAAACAATTCACCAAAATATACCGAAGTGTACTTATTGAGTTAAATCGTGAAGACAGCTTATTGCGCATAGTAAAAAGCCAGTATGATGATTCCGTGGCTAAGGCCGACAAAAACATTGAAATCTGGAACAAAGACAGAATGTTTACTTTGACCAAAGATTCAGCTTTAAAACAGATTGATTTTGAAATTATCGGCTATGAGTTTTTTCCTAACGATATGTATGAGCTTAAATTTCTTCACAGAAGTTCACCTACAGATTCTGCCATAGTAGAAAAAGCTATATTGAAAATTCATTACGATAATAATTTTACTGACAGTATATGTACTTCATTGGTTGCCGATAGTTTGTTGCGCCGTTACACGCTACGCTTTAAGGCTCGACATGAACAAAAAATTGAAAGAATCACAGGAACTATCACGCAAATTAATTTTCCTGAAAAACGTAAAAGAACTGTTGTTGATAGCATAACTTTGCATTATAAATACAGTCCGCCAGTACACGATGCTATGCGACTTAAATTAAAAAATGATACGATTCAGGCCGATGCTGTAGGTATAAAACGCAAACTGCCACATCTACCTTATAGCAACAAATCAGGGAAACAATAATGAAGCGCATATTGAGTCAGCGTCTGTTTTGTTCTTCTGACGAAATCAAGTTTAACACAGTGATTGAAATTGATGATGAAGGAATTGTATCGAAGTTTTTGCCTTTAGAAGATTTTAATTACGAAATTTCAGGAACACAATTTTTCAACGGGATTATAACACCTTCGATTATTTCTTTAAGAGAAAGAACAATATCAGGCATTTATGAATCAGTTTCAGACAAATTCAAAGTTTTCAATCTTGACAATGTAAATTCTTCGATAGCTTTTGATAATATATGTGAACTGTTAATTTTCGACTGCGGAACTGAAAATATTAATTTGGTGAATAATATTCTTCTGAATTGCCACAATTACATTAAAGAGTTTAATATTATCGAAATAATTAAAGCTTTAGTGTTTACACCTGCAAAAGCATTGAATATTGAAAACCGGATTAAACCAGGGATTAAACCCGAACTCTTATTGTGGACCGAAACAATCAGCCCTGAAGACCCGGGATTAAAAATATTGAACATAAAATCTATTTGAAAGATGCCGGATGAAGAATGGTATATTATAAAAAAATCGCGGCACTTTTCACAAAGCACCGCGTTTATAGGTATTAGTTTTTTTAAGGTATAAAAAAGATTGTGTTGTTTAGTTAACGGTAGCAAAGAAACAGCTAAATTTTTAAGTGCACAACTAAAAAAATATGTTTTACAACTACTTTTTCGGTTTATTTGTAGCATTTTTCCACATTTCGACCATTTTCTAACAAATTAATCAAACAAAATTGAAAATCCTGATAATATCTATTTACATTTATGCATTAAAATAATGAAGGATTTTCGATTTACCTTATGTGAATAAATATCAACACTCATTTAATCACTCAGAAATATTAGTTTTTTTATGGCAAAATTCTCAAAAATGATAAAAGTATTCTTAATTGCGCTATCAGTAATTTTTTCGCAATCTTGTAATAAAGTTACACAAAAAACCCAGGAAAGCGAAGCCACAGTTAATGTTCCGAGTTTTGTGGCAGATTCAGCATACATTTACATACAGAAACAGGTCAATTTCGGGCCAAGAGTTCCTAATACAAAAGCTCATACTCAATGTGCAGATTATCTATCAGAATCGCTTAAAAATTTCGGAGCTGAAGTTCATGTTCAAAAAGTCCAACTCACCGCATACAATGGCGAGAAACTGAATGCCTCAAACATAATAGGAGTTTTTAATCCTACAGCCAGCCGCCGAATTCTTTTATGCGCACATTGGGACAGCCGTCCATGGAGCGATCACGATTCTGACCCTGCAAATAGATACAAACCGGTTATGGGCGCCAACGATGGAGCAAGTGGCGTAGGTGTTTTGCTTGAAATTGCACGTCAGCTTGGTGAAAATTCTGCACTAGTGGGTGTTGACATAGTTTTTTTCGATGCCGAAGATTATGGACCGCACGAAGATTTTAAAGGCAACGCAGAAGATGCATGGTGTCTTGGTTCACAATATTGGTCGGCAAACCCGCATACTGTACCATATTCGGCAATGTACGGTATTTTACTTGATATGGTTGGAGCAAAAGATGCAACATTTTTCAAAGAATATTTTTCGATGTATTATGCTGCGTCTGTGGTAAATAAAGTTTGGGATAAGGCTCAGGAACTTGGTTTCAGCGATTTTTTTATTCACAAAGAAAGTGGCGCTATTACTGATGATCATTATTATGTAAACAAAATTTCAGGTATTCCGTGTATTGATATTATAGATTATAATTCGTCGCGCGAAAAAGGTTTCGGCGATTACTGGCATACGATTAATGATACGATGGATAATATCTCTGTAAATACGCTTCATGCTGTAGGTACTACGCTAATTAATGTAATATTTTCAGAAAAATAATTTTAATTTTCAAAAAACAACTTTTTGATCTGGTATGACTTTAAAATACAAAAAAGTAGCAGTAAAAATTGGAAGCAATGTAATAACCCGGTCCGACGGCACACTTGATATTACCCGTATGTCGGCTTTGGTCGATCAGATAGCACAACTGCGGAAAAACGGAATTGATATTGTTCTAATTTCTTCCGGAGCTGTCGCATCTGGCAGAAGCATCCTGCATCCCGACAAAAAAATGGACGTAGTTGATCAACGGCAATTATTTTCGGCTGTGGGACAAGCAAAACTTATTAACCATTATTGGGAATTGTTTAAAGAGCACGGAATTATTGTTGGACAAGTACTAACAATGAAGGAAAATTTCGGAAGTCGCCGTCATTATCTGAATCAGAAAAACTGCGTGAAGGTGATGCTCGAAAATAATGTTATACCCATTGTTAACGAAAATGACACTGTTTCGGTAACAGAACTTATGTTTACCGACAACGATGAGCTTTCAGGCCTGATAGCTTCAATGCTTGATATGGAAGCTCTAATTATTCTTAGCAATATCGATGGAATTTTTAATGGCTCTCCCCACAATCCAGATTCCGTAGTTATTAAAGAAATAAAAAAAGATCAGGATGTGTCGTCTTTTATCAGCACGGTAAAATCATCGTTTGGCAGAGGTGGAATGTTGACAAAAACTTCAATTGCGCGAAAAATTGCCGATCAGGGAATAGATGTTTACATTGCAAACGGACGTACCGAGAATATCCTTTTAAATTTACTAACGCCGGGAAACAATCAGATTTGCACGAAATTTGTTTCATCAAAAGACGAAGTTTCCAGCGTAAAAAAATGGATTGCGCACAGCGAGGATTTTGCCAAAGGAGAAATACACATTGATGCGCGCGCATCGGAAATACTTGCCGGCGAAAAAGCGGTTAGTTTGCTTCCGGTGGGCGTATTGAGTATTGTGGGTGAGTTTGAAAAAGACGATGTGGTGAAGATTTTTGATTTTAGCCACAGGCAGATTGGTGTCGGAAAAGTTAGTTACGACAGCAAAAAAGCACGTGAACTTATTGGCAAAAAGAACCAAAAACCATTGATTCATTGCGATTTCATGTATCTTGAATAATAAATTTTTTCCCTCAATGAAAAAAAATGTAGAATTCCGAAAGCAGAAGCTGTTAACAAATATCAGGTTTGTTTTTTATTTTGTTTTTGTTTTTTCCGCGATTGCTTGTGTTTCAAAAACATCGCTATTAAATCAGGTTACTACAAAAACTTCTACATTAAGCGCTTACTCTCCGCTGTATGATAAACCACATTTGACTTTAAAAGCCGATAGTATTCTTAAACCTAATAATTTTACTGTTCTCAATAAAAAGTCTTCATACTTTTTGCCACTAATAATTTATTGGGGATGGAAACAGAAATATGAAGTTGAATTGCCTAAAAGATACCTTGCTAATGTTTTTAATAAAGTTTTAATTACTAAAGACAAGGATTTTGAATACGGAAAACACTTTGGGAATAAGCGTCTTGAAATTGAAATAATATCGTTGCCAAATAATTTCTATTATTGCTTAAAGGGAACATATATATTTGTGCCATATTTTACCGGTACAGGACTTTATTTTTCTTATGAAGAAATTTATCCTGAAAAACAAAAAATCGGAGTAAAGTTCAAATTCAGCGAAAATGAAATTATAATAAAAAGCGGGACTAAATCAATTGAAATGTTTAATCCGGTTAGTAAAGTTTATAATCCGGCGGGCGAAAACATTTCCTATTATATCGATGATTATCGAAAGGAATTTGAATTTTTGAGTGGACAACTTATTGATATGGTTATTGATGATTTATAATCAATTTTACGGTTATCTTTTACATGAATAAATTAAAGTGGGGCATACTTGGCACAGGTCGCATAGCGCGAACTTTTACACAGGCATTAAAGGTGGCTAATGGCTGCGAACCATTTGCTGTTGGCTCCCGTACATTGGAGAAGGCTAAGCATTTTGCAAGAGAGTTTGGACTTTGTCGATTTTACGGGTCGTACGAAGAGCTTGTGAAGGATGTTGATGTTGATGTAATTTACATTGCCACTCCACATAATCTTCATCTGCAAAATACGTTGCTTGCGTTGCAAAACAAAAAACATGTGTTGTGTGAAAAACCTTTGGGTGTAAATGCAATGGAAGTTAAGTTGATGACTGAACTTGCAGAAAAAAACAATCTATTTCTGATGGAAGCATTGTGGAGCAGATTTTTACCTCGTATTGAAAAAACCAAACATTTGATTGATCAGGGTGAAATTGGCGATATTTCGCTGCTTACAGCTACATTTTGTATAAAATCAGAACATAATCCCTTGCACAGGCATTATAATATTGATTTGTGCGGAGGTAGCATTCTCGATATTGGAATTTATAATATATTTCTTTCGTTATACCTTTTCGGTAAGCCAACGAATTTTTCAGCTTCAGCCGTACTCGATGAGCAGGGAGGTGATAATTCTGCGGCATATTCTTTTGTAAATAACAATGGATCGCTCTCTGTTATGCATTCTTCGTTTTTGGCAAGCGAACCTTATGTTGTGGCAGAAATTCACGGAAGTAAAGGAAAAATTTCACTTGAACATTTATGGTTTTTCCCCGGAAATATCATTATAAAGTATAATAACGGTAAAAAACGTAAACTAAAATTTAACACTTTAAGCAATGGTTACGAGTATCAGGCAGAAGAAGTTGCCCGATGCATAACCGAAGGCAGGTTACAAAGCCCTAAGTGGAGTTGGAATGATAGTTTACAACTTGTACAAACCATGGATTCGATAAGAAAATCATGTGGCGTTTATTATCCTGCCCACGATACTAAATATTTTTTTGAAACTTGAAATATCAGAAAACAAAATATGGAAATCAATAACTGGAAAGAAAGTACGGTTAAGGCCTCGCATGCTTTAAATTTGCTCGACGAAAACACAATTAACAAAGTTCTTGTAGCACTTGCTGATGAAGCTGAAAAGTATTCGAAAAAAATACTTAAGGCAAATGCTTTGGATTTGGCTTCGATGGACAAAGCCAATCCTTTGTACGACAGATTGCTGCTTACAGAAAACAGAATTAAAGACATTGCGAACGATATCAGAAATGTAGCATCGCTCCCATCACCGTTAGGCAGAGAGTTGATGCAAACAGAAAGGCCAAACGGGATGAAAATATCAAAAATTTCTGTTCCTTTCGGAGTGGTTGGCATTATTTATGAAGCGCGACCCAACGTAAGTTTCGATGTTTTCTCGCTATGTTTTAAAACTGCTAACGCCTGTGTTTTAAAAGGCGGCACCGATGCGCATAATTCAAATATGGCAATTATTGAACTGATACGTTCGGTTCTTGAAAGATTTAATATTGATATAAATACTGTAACGCTTCTACCCGCAGGAAGGGAAGCTACTGCAGAGTTAATGAACGCGGTAGGTTTTGTTGATGTTATTATTCCCCGCGGAGGAAAAGGATTGATTGAGTATGTTCGCGAGAACTCGAAAGTGCCTGTGATTGAAACCGGAGCCGGAATCTGTCATACCTATTTTGATGAATCAGGCAATCTGGATAAAGGAAAACAAATTGTTTTTAATGCTAAAACACGTCGGGTAAGCGTTTGTAACGCTCTCGATTGTCTTGTAATTCACAAGAAAAGATTGAATGATTTACCTTTGCTTTGTAAAGAACTTGCCGAGAAGAATGTTGAAATTTTTGCTGATGAAAAATCATTTCAAGCGCTTAAAGGATCCTATCCTCCTGAATTATTACATTTGGCTTCTGCAGAGAGTTATGGAATAGAATTTTTGAGTTACAAAATGGCAGTGAAAACTGTATCCGACTTTAATGAAGCTATTGAGCATATCGGGCTTTACAGCTCAAAACACAGCGAATGTATTGTAAGTGAAAATGAAGTTTGCATAAATAACTTCAAAAAAATTATAGATGCTGCTTGTGTTTATGTTAATGTGTCAACAGCTTTTACTGATGGCGCTCAGTTCGGACTTGGCGCCGAAATTGGAATTAGTACCCAAAAATTACATGCGCGCGGACCAATGGCGCTCGAAGAGTTATGTTCGTACAAGTGGATTGTTGAAGGGAATGGTCAAATAAGAAGTTAAAGTATAGAACCTCAGTATATATCATTTTGTAATTGAAAATAATAAATTTTGTAAACAAATTGTAACAACTGAGGCACATAATCAAATAAAAATCAAACATTTCTGAAAAAATATTTTGTAATACAAAAATAATTCTTTTTCTTTGCAGCTTTAAGACACCGTATATCTTTCGTTTGGTTATTCCCCAATTATGCTCCCCTGCATTTTTTGTTTTAACCTCGTTTATTTATGATGATCTTGAATTAAACTAACAATTTTTTTATAATCACATTTTTTATTTTTTATGAACATTTACGTAGGTAACCTGAGTTACAAAGTTCGCGAAAATGACCTTCTTGGGGTTCTGGAAGAGTATGGTAAAGTTGACTCTTGCAAAATTATCAAAGACCGTGAGACTGGTAAATCAAAAGGATTTGGTTTTGTTGAAATGTCGGACGATGCAGCCGCAGCAAAAGCAATTGAAGAACTGAACGGAGCCGAATTCGACGGTCGTCAGATGGTAGTGAAAGAAGCCAGACCAAAAGCTTGACTCTTTTCTAAAAACCTTATTTAAACTTCTGTCGCTTGTTTAAGTGGCAGAAGTTTTTATTTATATATTTTCAAAATGAAAAGTAAAAAAGGCTTATTTGCCGATGCCGACATTTTTGTCCGTATAGTTTTATTAATTACAGTAATGCTTGCTTCTACTGTGTTTTTTTCGGTATTTTGGTATGTATTAACCGATGCCGACATTGAAAACATTAATAGTTTGAAGGTGCTTCAGTTACTTCAATCGGTTGGTATGTTTGTAATACCACCATTTATTCTTGCATTTTTGTGGAGTCGCACTCCTGTTAAAAGTCTTCATTTTTATATCAAACCTACTTTCAGGCATGTAATTATAACTATTGTTTTAATGCTTTTAGCTGTTCCGGCAATAAATTTACTTACCTGGTTCAATCAGCATATTGTATTACCTGATTTTTTTCACAACATAGAAAATTGGCTGATAAGTACAGAAGAATCAGCAGCTGAACTTACCGAAAAATTAGTGAATGTAGATAATATATCAGGGTTGTTGGTAAATATTTTTTTGATTTCGGTGATTCCTGCTTTTGGCGAAGAGCTTTTTTTCAGGGGAAGTGTGTTCAGTATTATTGAAAGCTGGAAAGGGAAATTGGTTGCAGTTTGGCTTGCAGCGATAGTATTCAGCGCCGTACATTTTCAGTTTTACGGATTTATTCCGCGCATGTTTTTGGGCGCATTATTCGGATTCTTGCTTATATGGAGTAAAAGTATGTGGCTGCCAATTTTAGCACATTTCGTCAATAATTATATCGCCGTACAATTTTATTACCTCAAATACAACGATTACGATGTGCCGGATATTGATTTAATTGGAACAGAAAAAACCTGGTGGATTGGTTTATTAAGCCTTTTGGCAACACTTGGCTGCATTCTGTATCTTCAAAAAAGTTTGAAGAAAACTACAGATTTAATTTCCTCTGTAAATTAGCGTCGTTCACTTACAATCATTAAAGCCTGTTCGCGCAGTTCATCAGGCAGCTGAATACTCCGTAGTTGTAAACTTCTCAACCACGGTGCAACATCGTTTTCTTTCAGTGTAACAAATACTTCTTCAATCATGGTTTTTTGAGCTTGTGTCATATTTTCAGATGGGATATTTGAAAGCACATCAAGCTCTTCATCGTCAAAATATTCGATTTTATCATCTGAATTAAGGAGTGAATCACGTTCGCAAACCTCATGAGCGCCACAACAATCCTCATCGAATTTCACTACTACGGGCGTATCTTCGGTTTTTTTTCGTCTGTTTAAATAAGTTAGCAGCATTATAAGAACCGTAACTGCAACTAAAATTATTATAAGAACTAACATGCTTAAGAGATTTTACTTTCAGGAAACATTTTTTAAAAACAGGTGCAAAGTTAGATTTTTCTGTTTAAAAATTCTTATTTTTGTAAGTTAAAATACAATAGAAATCCCTTTTTTAAGTTTCTATACTTCGGGAGTTTTATGTGTCCTGATTATATTTGTGTGAGTAATTTTTAATTTTCAAACTTCGACAAATCAGCTCAATTGAAAAAAGTTTTTCTGCATATAAGCATAGTTATGTTCATTTCCTTACTTGCAACAGGATGTTCAATGAACAAAAATACGTGGGGAACGCGAACCTACAAAGCAATAAATACGAAATACAATGTTCACTTCAATGGTAAGACAAGTTTCGATGAAGGAATAAAGAACATTCAGAAGGCAAATGTTGAGGATTTTTCGGAAGTATTACCAATGTATCCGATTAGTAAACCTGCCAATGCAAAAGTGGCTACATCAAATATGGATCGTGCGATTGAGAAAAGCAGAAAAGCCATAAAACTACATTCAATTAAAAAGAAACCAAAGCGAAATCCACGAAAAGCCAATGATCCTGCTTACAAATTGTTTTATAATCAGGAAGAATTTAATCCGGCATTAAAAGATGCATGGATGTTGCTTGCACTTTCAGAATTTCACAAAGGAGATTTTCTGGGTTCAGTAGGAACTTTTTCATATATCGCCCGTCATTATTCCACCGATAAGGAAATGGTGGTAAAGAGTCAGATTTGGACTGCCCGCGCTTACAGTGAAATGGGTTGGATATATGAAGCAGAACAATTCCTGTCGAAAATAAATCAGAATGATATTAATTACAAAATAACTCCGCTTTATACTGCCGTAAATGCTGATTTGCTAATTAAGAAAAATCAATACAAAGAAGCGATTCCTTTTCTGGAAATTACTCTGGCGCGCGAAAAAGATAAATATCAGAAACAACGTTTTACATACATATTGGCTCAACTTTATGAGCGTACAGGTAATTATAACGCAGCGCTTGAAACTTATCGGAAAGTAATTAAGTTAACTCCTTCTTACGAAATGGATTTTAATGCCCGTGTAAGCAGTATAAAATTAAATCCTAATGTTTCAGAAGTACGTAAAGATATCAGGAAAATGATTAAAAATCCTAATAATAAAGATTATCTGGATCAACTTTATTATGCCAACGGAAAAACATATTTACAAAAAGGTGATACTGCAAAAGCCATCGAAAACTTTTTGATTTCGGTTGATAAAAGCACTCGAAATGGTGTTGACAAAGCTATAACACTCATAACTTTAGGTGACTTATATTATCAGAAGCAAAAATATGTAGATGCTCAGCCTTGTTACGATGATGCATCGAAAATTATTACTGCAGAACATCCTGATTTTAAACGCATATCCAAAAGAGCTTTAGCTTTGGGCGAACTTGTAACCGAGTACCAAACTGTAGTTTTGCAGGATAGTTTACAAAGACTTGCCGCCTTACCTGAAGAAAAAAGGCTTGAAATAGTAAAAAAAATTATCGAAAAACTGATTGCCGATGAGAAAGCCGAAGCCGAAAAGGCTCAAAACGAGCAAAACGAACCAGGATTTGGCGGAATTGAACCTGAATTTACACCCCAACCTGTTGCAAACAGACAGGGTAATGCCGGCGACTGGTATTTTTATAATCCTACACTAATAAAGTCAGGTCAGCAGGAATTCCAAAAGAAATGGGGAAAACGTAAACTTGAGGATAACTGGAGGCGGATGAATAAATCGGCAGCGCTTTTTGCTGAAAATATTGAAAATAAACCTGATATAAGCGAAGGCGTAAATGCAGACAGTATTCAGGAAGCAGAAAATACCGAAGTGATATCCGATGTTAAAGACCCGAAATTTTATCTTCAGCAAATTCCGGTAACCGCAGCTCAGTTTCAAAAATCGAACGAAATGATTGCTGATGCATTATTTAAAATGGGCTATGTATATAAAGATAAAGTAGAAGATTTCGAAATATCAATAAATACCTTCAACGATTTCGTTACACGTTTCGCTACTGATGTACGTGTGCCTGAGGCATATTTCCAGATTTTTTTGCTGAATACGATGCTTGGAAAAACTGATGCTGCACAGTTATGGCGCACAAAACTCAGGAGCGAATATCCGACAACAAAATTTGCAAACTTACTTGCAAATCCTAATTTTATGGCGCTTCAGGAAGAAATGATTCATGTACAGGATTCAGTTTACAGCGCAACTTATCAAGCGTTTAATAAAAGTGATTTTCAAACTGTAAAAAGAAATTCAGCATCGTTTATACAGAAATATCCGCAATCCGAACTTGTTCCGAAATTTATGTTTATCAATGCACTAAGTATTGGTAAAACCGACAAACCCGAAAAGTTTGCCACGGCACTCGACGAATTGGTAACTAATTACCCCGAAAGCGATGTTAGTTCGATGTCGAAAGATATTTTGGCATTAATGAAACAAGGGAAAGAATCAAAAACCGGAACTTCGCAGGGAACGTTGTTAGCCCGCCGTCAGGATGTGTTTGAAACAGCCGACACCGCACTTATTGCCCGCACATTCAGCCCACTTAAAGAAGCCCGACACAGATTATTGTTAGTAATTCCTGCCGATGAATCATTTTCAAATAAATTGCTTTATAGCATAGCAGCGTTCAATTTCTCGCGTTTTTTGGTAAAAGATTTCGATTTGGTTATTACAAAAATCGATAGTCTCCAAAATTCGCTTTCAGTTACCGGATTTGAAACTTACGATGAAACTTCGTGGTATCTGAATTCAATTTTAAACGACAATGAGTTGAAAGCGATTGTTGACAAACCGGAAATTCAGAAAATTATAATTTCTGATAATAATTACGGTTTACTTCGTACAGTTTTTACTCTTGATGATTATATAGCTTATCATTCGGAAAAAATTTTTACTGCAAAACCTGAAGTTAAAACTGTAGCTTCTGTAACTCCTAAAACACAAACACCTGCTGTTATACAAAGTAAGCAAACTGCAAAAACACAATCACCAAAAGTTCAGGAATCTAAAACTGTTGCAGTTGTAACTCCAACTCCAACAATTAATCAGGATAACAAACTTGATCGCGAATATCTTGAGCGAGCCACAAATATTCCTGAAAAATCAGTTGTACCAGGACAGGGCACTCCTAATACACAAAATATAACGACTCAACCAGCAATTGAAAAGAAAGAGCCGGAAGCGCCATTGTTCAAAAATTTATTTGCTTACAAACCAAATCAACCACATTTTGTAGCACTTGCAATTGTTTCAGGCAGTTTGAATTTCGAAAAAACTAAACAGGTTTTCGATAAATATAATAGTGATAACTATAATATAATGAATCTAAAAGTTTCGTTTGAAACTATCGGACCTATGCAATTTGTGATTATCGGACAATTTGCCGATGCCAATGTAGCAAAATCGTATTTGCTGCGTATGGTACGCGAAAAATCGCTTTTCGAAAATATGGGCGATGCAAGTTACCGTAATCTTGTGGGTACACAGGAAAATCTGAATGTAATGGTACAGGAAAATGCATTACGCACCTATCTTGAGTTTATGCAGGAGTATTACCTAAAATAAGCAATTGAAATTATTAATAGTAGATTTTGAAAATTGAAAGAGAAATTATTATATGAGAAAAGACCGGATTTTATGGGCTGATGACGAAATTGATTTACTTCGAGCCTATGTTTTGTTTCTTGAAGAAAAGGGCTACGAGGTAATAACCGCAACCAATGGAAAAGATGCGGTGGAGCTTTGCCAAAAAGAATCGTTCGACATTATTTTTCTCGATGAAAACATGCCGGGGCTAAGTGGGCTCGAAACTTTAGCATTAATTAAAGAAATTGATGCTGATGTACCCATGGTTATGATTACTAAAAGCGAAGAGGAAAATATCATGAATATGGCCATCGGAAATAAAATTGCCGATTACCTTACCAAGCCTGTAAATCCGAGCCAGATTTTGCTTACGCTTAAAAAGAATATACACCGCAAAGAAATAGTTACTGAACATACCACTTCTTCTTATCGGTCTGAATTTGGGAAAATCGGTATGCAGATTAACGATTCGCTGACTTACGATGACTGGGTAGAAGTGTACAAAAAATTAGTTTACTGGGAACTTGAACTTGCCGAAACAGATAATGGTATGGATGAAATGCTGCGCATGCAGAAAACCGAAGCCAACAGCACTTTTAATAAATTTATAAAGCGAAATTATCAGTCCTGGTTTGAGCAACCCGAAAAACGCCCATTGCTCAGCCCCGACATCTTCAAAACCAAGGTATTCCCGCTTCTCGATCAGGGTGAAAAAGTTTTTTTCATATTAGTCGATAATTTTCGTCTCGATCAGTGGAAAGTAATTCGCGAATTGATGAGTGAACTTTTCACTTTTACCGATGAGGGAATGTATTGCAGCATGCTTCCTACCGCTACTCAATATGCACGAAATGCTATTTTTTCGGGTTTACTCCCTTTGCAAATTCAGCAAATGTTCCCAAATTTATGGGTTGATGAAGAAGAGGAAGAAGGAAAGAACCTGAATGAAAAAGACCTGATTGAGACTCAGATAAAACGTTTTCGCAAAAATTATTCTTTTTCATATCACAAAATAAACGAATCAGCTTTTTGCGAAAAAATTATTGATCAGCTGCCACGATTTGAGAATAATCAGCTAAATGTAATAGTGTTGAACTTTATCGACATGCTTTCGCACGCCCGCACCGAATCGAAAATGATGCGCGAGCTGGCCAACGACGAACAGGCTTACCGTTCGCTAACACTTTCGTGGTTCAGACACTCGCCCACTTATGAGCTTATGAAAGCAATTGCCCGTCGCGGTCACAAAGTGATTTTCACTACCGATCACGGCACTATTCGTGTGGACAATCCGATAAAAGTGATTGGCGACAAAAACACAAACGTAAACCTCCGCTACAAAGTAGGTAAAAACCTAAGCTATAACAAAAAAGAGGTTTTCGAAGTAATGCAGCCTGCAAAAATCGGATTACCAAGTCCGAATGTAAGTTCAGCCTATATTTTTGCCGGCAACGACGACTTTTTTGCATACCCGAATAACTACAACCATTATGTGAGCTATTATAAAAACACATTTCAACATGGTGGAATTTCGCTCGAAGAAATGCTGATACCGCTGGTGGTGATGGAACCGAAATAAAGGCTGCCCATAAATCTGCCCCCTAACCCCCTGAAGGGGGAATATGAGAGTTTCATAGAACTAACTATCCCATAAAGGGGAACATAAACTACAATTGATAATTATTAATTATTTTGAGAAATAACGAAAAAAATGAATAAAGATAAAAACATACAAGACCAGAGTAACTCCAGTTCCCCCTTCAGGGGGTTAGGGGGCAGATTAGGGATTAGGGGTCATTCATATACGAACGTAAAAGACCTCGGCAATTTGCAGGAGGCAATAAAAGAAGCTTTAGAAATAAAGAAAAACCGTTTTGGTTACAAACATTTGGGCGAAAACAAAACACTTTTGATGGTGTTTTTTAATTCCAGTTTGCGAACACGCCTGCGTACTCAAAAAGCAGGAATGAACCTTGGAAGGAACACAATGGTGCTTGATGTAAATGCCGGAGCATGGAAACTTGAAACCGAACGTGGCGTGGTAATGGACGGCGACAAACCCGAACACATTCTTGAGGCTATTCCCGTAATGGCCAGCTATTGCGATGTGATTGGAGTGCGTGCTTTTGCTCAGTTCGAAAGTAAGGAGTTCGACTATCAGGAAACCATTATCAATCAGTTTATCAAATATTCAGGCAAACCGGTTTTCAGCATGGAAGGTGCCACTTCGCATCCTTTGCAGGCTTTTGCCGACCTCATTACCATCGAAGAATACAAAGAAACGCCCCGTCCGAAAGTTGTTCTGACATGGGCACCTCACCCCAAAGCATTGCCGCAGGCTGTTCCTAATTCGTTTGCCGATTTTATGAACGAAGCCGATGTGGATTTTGTGATTACTCATCCCGAAGGCTACGAACTCGCGCCAGAATTTGTGCGCGGTGCGCGTGTGGAATATGACCAAATGAAAGCTTTCGAAGGTGCCGACTTTATTTACGCCAAGAACTGGGCTGCTTATCAGGATCCGAATTACGGAAAAATTCTGAGCACCGACCGTTCGTGGACAGTTAGTGACCGACAAATGGCCGTAACCAACAATGCCCGCTTTATGCACTGTCTGCCCGTGCGTCGCAACATGATTGTGACCGACGAAGTAATCGAAGGTCCACGCTCAATTGTGATTCCCGAAGCCGCCAACCGCGAAATTTCTGCTCAGGTTGTGATTAAAAGATTACTTGCCCCCTACCCCCCTGAAGGGGGAATTATTCGCGACAAGAAAACTTTTAAGAGTCAAATAAAAATATTATACAATGAATAATTCAGATAAAGATATTAATCGCCTTCTTACTCCCACTTCAGGGGGTCGGGGGGCAGGTATTGGTTTAGAACAAGTAATTGCGTCAATACGCAACGTACCCGATTTCCCAAAACCGGGAATTTTATTCAAAGACATTTCAACAGCGCTGAAAGATGCCGAAGTTTTAAAGTTTATTGCCGACGAATTATATGAGTATTATAAGGACAAAGGCATTACCAAAGTAGTGGGAGTTGAAAGTCGTGGTTTTGTACTTGGAAGTATTCTGGCCTATAAATTAGGAGCCGGATTCGTACTTTTGCGTAAACCAGGCAAATTACCTTCGGAAACTTACAGATACGAATATGACCTTGAGTATGGTAGTGATGCGCTTGAAATTCACAAGGACGCCATTGAAGAAGATGATGTGGTTTTGCTGCACGACGACCTTCTGGCAACCGGCGGAAGTGCAAGTGCTGCACTCAAACTTATCAGCATGTTCAATCCGAAATCGGTTTTGGTAAGCTTTATGATTGAACTTGAATTCCTCAACGGCCGTCCGAGACTTGAAGAGACACAGGATATTCATTCATTGGTAAAGTTCTGAGAACAGACAGCATCATTTCAAGAGTGACCAGAAACACGGTTTTGGCGATTTTTTTGTAAAAAAACAATATTTCAAAATCAAATTTCTATGGAAAATCACACAAGCATTAAGTTGTTCGAATCCATGCGTATTCGCACACATTGGGACGAAACCGAAGAAAAATGGTATTTTTCGGTTGTAGATATTGTTGAGGTTTTAACTGAAA